>JARLHM010000252.1 GCA_031292235.1 Syntrophaceae bacterium
AGGCGTATTGTCCGCTGATTATCCTCCCCGCGGGGGTTTGCCCAACTTGGATGTTCTAAATCGTCTCAACGATGTCGGAGCTGAGCTTTTCTGGACCGGTAGAGACGGGTCCATCGCTATTGAGACTGACGGCGTTAACTCTATAGTAGTTGTTACAGGTAAAGATAAAATAAAAACATCTTTCCCGATTGCTTTGGACAATCTATCAAACTAATTATTAAGTAAGATACGGTTATTTTAAATTTTACAGTCATATAATTTTTCATTTGCGATCTTTGCTACAATACATTATAATATTTTATAATAGTGTAAGTATGATGATTGACAAATTTTAAGATTATAACAAACTCGATAATTGCCGTTAATCAAAACAAAAAACGTACTCCGAGATGAAAACCTTCGGAGTATAAGTTCTCCATCCACTCTCCCAATGGTGTCTAAGTAGTCGTCCCAATTTTCTTTCGACCGAACAACTTTTTATGACAGCAAGCCAAGCTGTATCAGAAAGGTTTCCCAGACAATTAGAATTCTCGAATAATTTTCCGTTGGTTCTGTGAATTTGGCAGAACTTTTTCGAAGAGATTTTGTTCGAGAATAAGGGATTTCGGTCGAGCTTACCTGCACGTTTTAGCGAAACGAGGCCGGACTCTCCATCGGAGTAATGGGCATGTCTCGGGACATCACAGGCAGAAAAGAAGCAGAGGCGGCATTACAGCACACCCAGAACGAGCTTGAACAAAGGGTGCGAGATCGCACTGCCGAACTGATATCCGCAAACAAGAAGTTAAACCGGGAAATTGACGAACGAAAGCTTGCCGAAATCGCTCTACGTGAAAGCGAGGAACGGTTCAGGAACCTCTTTGAGACGGCTCAAGACTGCATTTTTATCAAAGACAGGGAACTACGCTACACTCACATAAACCCGGCGATGCTGCGCAAATTGGGGGTTGTTCAGTCTCAAGTGATTAGGAAGACTGACGAAGATCTTTTTAGTCCTGCGTATTCAAAACAATCAAGGAAGCTTGAGTCTCGGGTTCTCCAAGGGGAAAGCGTAGAAACTGAACAGAACCTCCGTTTGGGTGACCGGATCTGTATTTTTAACATTATAAGATCTCCTATGAGAGACGCGTCTGGGAAAATTTCAGGGGTTTATGGCATGGCCAGGGATTTGACTGACAGAAGACTACTTAGCCACGACCAACTCACTTCATTACCAGATTACTATATGTCCCCGGCCATGCGAAACGCATTGTCTCAGACGCGACTCGCCGCAAAAAGTGACAGCGCAATTTTGTTCCTCGGCGAAAGTGGAACCGGAAAAGATCATTTGGCCCGTTACCTCCACGAAACTTCAAACAGAGCAAATGGACCTTTCATAGTAATCAACTGTGCGGCTCTTCCCGAACAACTTGTAGAATCAGAGCTTTTTGGTCACGAAGCTGGCGCCTTCACAGGATCCAGCGGCAGAAAACGTGGTTTGGTGGAATTGGCCGAAAGCGGCACGTTTCTGCTAAACGAAGTTGGAGAGCTTCCCTTGCGCATTCAGGCAAAGCTCCTGGCATTTCTGGACAATCAGAGTTTCATGCGCGTCGGAGGAGAAAAGCAAATTTTAGTGAATTCCAGAGTGATAGCAGCAAGCAACCTTGATTTGGAGATGGAAGTCCGTGCCGGCAATTTTAGAGCGGACCTCTATTACCGCTTGAATGTTTTTTCAGTACATGTTCCGCCCCTTCGCTCAAGATTAGAAGACTTGCCCATTTTGGTGAGGGAATTACTCGAATTCCTATCAAAAAAAATGGATCATACAAAAATCCCAACGGTAGATAAAACAGCGATGGTTGCGTTGACGCAATACAAATGGCCGGGGAATGTTAGAGAACTGAGAAATGTCTTGGAACGCGCACTAATACTTTGTGGTCAATCGGACCAAATCAATCCGGAACATCTTGGATTAAGCTACCAGCCTGGATCTGACTCAGTCCTTTTGCATGACATACCACTTCGCATGGAATTTACGGACGATCTCTCCTTTCCGAAAAGAATTTTCCAAATAAAGAAAATTTTGATTGAGGGAGCGCTTGTCCATTCAGGTGGTGGCATAAAGAAGACCGCGACTATCCTGGGAATAACCCGAGATTCACTGATCCATCATATGAAATCATTGGGCATTCATAGGTGATATTGACTTAAGAACAATCTCGGGCTGACCGTCATGAGCGATTTAGCTCGGTTTTTTGTTCGACAATGCAGTAAAGAGTTCCAAAAGTGTGGTTTTCACACTTTTCCTATCTTATCCCATCTAAAATCCTTTCTTAATTCCAAATCACTTCATGCAAGTAGCTGATATAAGATGCCATTATCCTGCCAGAATGCTGTTTTGGCTGCATGGCATGGTAGTTGCTTAACACCATTATAACTGGTCGGAATGTCTTTGAGCGCAAAAATGGGAGGTTGAAATGAAACATACGTGCATGACGTTGGCTATCTTGGGGGTCTCGTTGATGATTCTTCCGATTCCCAACATCGACGAGGTTGAGTGGTTTCCACCTGATATTGCCCGGGACGTCGCCGGATTCTATATGCCTGTGGCATCGGGCGCTTTGCAAATTTCCGCAACAAACGAAGCTCTAAGAATCCTTGACCAAGTTGTGGGAAGTCAAAGGCCGTCTGTAACGAAATCGCAACTGCCTTTGGAGGGAATGGAATAGGGTCAGCAACGTGAATCATTCTAATTCTTCATAGGTGTTGTGACATGAAAAAAATATTCCAAATCCATGGTCCACTGGAAATTCCAAAGTCAGCGAACCCTGTTTACCTCAAGGATAGAGAGGGGCTTTTCGAGACGCTGGGATTCAGCTACCGAAACTTGTCTAGTGACGACGAGTCATTAACCATTCAGGTTTCTCCCGCTCTGAACAACATCTTAGCAAGAACCACGATGTGTCGGCGAGAACAGAAACCGGTAGTTGCATATGAGTTGCTTCCGCACCACATGCAGTAGCATGAATTTTCACGTTCCCTTCCGGTTCCAACATCCGAGGTCGTAGTGGTCGTAGTGTTTGCGCGGACAGGCGTTTCAGTATATAATGTCTGCGTAAACACCTCTTAAGTGAGTTCAGAGCGAGAGTGGCGGAATTTGGCAGACGCACCGGACTTAGGATCCGGCGGGGTAACCCATGGGGGTTCGAGTCCCCCCTCTCGCACCATTCAAAGAATCTATCCACACGGATAGGAAATGAGCCATTTAGAATGAAGAAGAAGCTTCTATTTGTTGTCGCCGTAGCGTGCGCGCTTGTGATTGTCCAGATTTACGACGTTTCAGCTCAATATTATTCGTATTATTATCCGTATTATTACGCGCCTCCGGGCTATTATCCGCCGCCACCCACTAGACAAAGCCGCCCTGTTACCCCTTATTACTTCCGAATGACACCTGATCCGTACCAGGCATGGCGTTGGGATCGCCATAACCGCTGGGAGGATTATGAACAGTCGCTGCGCAGTCCCCTAAACCCGGAAACCGACATGAGCTATATGCTTCGGACATTCTAGGAAGGCCTGTAAGCTTCCTTTTGAGGCCCAAAACAATTCAGCATTCGTAGAGAAAGTAATATAGGGCTACAGCTACAATCAAAGCGCCAATCGCCAATATTTTTGTAAAAAGATATGTTTCCATAGACACATTATATTCGGGATGAAATTTTTTAGAAGTGAAAAGCCTCGAAACAAAAATAAAAAGAGGCAGAGTGGTTTTGTTGTTGCGCCCCCAAAGAATTTATGCTAAACCAATTTCTAGCTAAGAGCTTCAACACCCTGATCATAAGTATTATTAGAGACTGATGCAGGATTTAACTCATCCGAGGCTGTCTCGGGATTCCTGAAAACTTATTTTGGGAAGGTTTGAGGCTCCCACATCGCGAAAATTATAATCCGGCCCAAATATTTTAAGCTTCTCCGGGGGGGCCGTTTACAAAGGCGGCGAAGCTCCATCTAAAATAGTTTGGTGTCCGAAAATGCTTCGAATTTTCTCTATTATTATCTATTTTGTTTTGGTCCTATTGGCTTTAAGTATCGTCGATGTCCCTACAATGGCCGAAACAACTGCTCCTGTCTCTGGCTCCTCCCAGACAACCTCTTCAATCTCAATGTCAGAGACTGTGTCTCAAAAAACTCACGACCGCCAAAATGTTAGATTATCCCAACGTCGTCATAAATTCGCTTCTCAAAAAGTTCATGAACCGGAATGTTTCGAGATTGGCGAAACAAAGAAATGTTTTTACTATGAGGTCATAAAAATTAGGAATGGTCTCCCGTCCGAAATTTCCCGAGTATTACAGCGCCTGTTCAACAATCAATGTTCAAACGCTTCAAGTATTGAGATCGACACACAGCAAGATCAAGGTTTCATTGCCATATTGGAGGAACTCTACGATCGTCATCGTGCGCATGGTTCTCTCTCGGTCCCACCGCGGATCAAACGTGGACCTATCAATGCGTCAAAGTCAAAGCGTAATAGAAAGCTGAATTCAGGTAATATTGGAATCAATAACTCATTCGATCCCGCCTTTAAGGGGCTTTCAAATGACCCCTCTTTTAGGACACGGCCTAACCGGCATTTCGATAAAGAACCCGTAATTTGGCATGATGACCAAAACTCTCTGATTTTCATTAAGGACACGAAGAGCAGGATCAGGCAAATTAAGAAGATTATAGAATCATTGGATAAACCGTCGGCTCAGGTTCGGATCGAGAGCCGAATTGTCCGGGCTAACAAAGATTGGAGCAGAGGAGTCGGCATACTTTGGGGCGGTAGAAACAACCAGTTTGGCGGAGTAAAAACGGATCGCTCCAGTTATTGGGGGATCACAGGAAACCAGTCTGGCGCGTCCGCCAACACTGCAACCGGGGCAAACCTGAAACAGACTATTTTTCTCAAAGGGGTCCAACAACTGACTCCCAGGACTATTACATCTAGCGAAATTCCTTCCAAGCTAGCGATAAACCTCCCCGCCAACGTGGCCAACATCGGCGATATAATGGGATTGGGGCTACAATTTGGTCTGCTTGCCAATCAATATATTACTGAATTGGATTTCCGTCTTCAGATAGGTGAAGCCCAGGGACAAGCGCGAACCGTAGCTCGTCCCAATATTCAAGTTTCAGATGGAAAAAATGCCGTTATCAAAAGTGGTTCAGTGCTCAACGTCCAGACGTCTTCTCCGCAATGGGGAACCAATGCGGAACTGGTGGAAGTGTGCCTCAAACTACAGGTGACACCCAAGATCCTTTCAGATGGTCGAATTAAAATGATAATCACTGTCACAGACAATGAACCCAACCTGAATCCGGCTTCCGGCGAACTATACCTTCAACGGGAGGCTCACACCACTATGACGGTGGGGGATGGTGAGACATGCGTGATTGGAGGAATAATAAGGGACACGGCAATAGGCCGGCGAGAAGGTTGGCCTGGGCTAATGAATCTTCCAATTGTAGGGATGTTATTCAGTAATAAAACAAAGGCGAAAGAGATTGATGAACTGCTGGTATTCATTAGTCCCAAGGTCGTTTTTAGCCCAAAGTAGAAATAGGCGCAAAATCCATCTGATACGGGCGACAACTACCCTTAAAGATTGGTCTCTTACCGACGGAAATATCTTGCCCTAGTCAAACCTGGCCCTTCCGCTGAGACCAAGGGTTGAATTATAAGTCCTTAGTATGGCCTCAATTACTGTTCCCCCAATAGCTCTAGCTTTTTCTGAAATTGTCACACAACAAAACGCTTCACCGCGAGGATCTATGTCTCCTATCTTAAGCCTTGGTGTCACAGAGACGCCGGGTCTAATCAATCCTCTCAAAACACCGCTCAACCTAGCATTTACGGGTTTATTGGACACAAATCCTATCAACTGCCCTTCTTCAACCAGCGCCCCTATAGATAACTCAGACAGGAAAACCCCTTTTGCGGGCGCTCTGAGCACTCTTAATACTGAGTGCCCAGCTATGTCTCCGGGTATACCGGTATTAGGCAAAGTGTAGCCACTAGAAATTAGTCGACCTAATTGGTGGCCTCTAGCTGTTTCCACGACGTAGTGAGCGTCTTTACCGGCCAAAAAACCCGGCCCCAAGGCGATTACCAGTGGAGCGCTCTCCTTTGAAGTCCCTGTATTTTTCTTGGCAAGTATGGCGTCGATAATGATATCAGGCTGTAAGGCGTTTAGGCAGGAAACTGGAGGGTCCACAAGAACCGGAATCCTTTTCCTTTCCCAAAGCTCATAAGTTTCTTCGACACGATTTACCAGTTCCGCACTAACGTCCTCGACTGTCCAGCTTTTCTCGTATACAGCTTCACACAGACTGACCAAACGTCTAACCGCAAGAGGTTTTTCGATCTCAGTCATTAGGATTTTGAAGAACCCCGAATTGTAAAGGCGGCAGGCGCAACCTGTCGCCATTTCTCCAGCTCCACGAATCAGTATTTTCAGATCAGAGAGCATCAACGGTTTTGCATGGGTTTTGTTCATAACGACTCGTATTGCTTTTTCAATCCAACCTGTTATGCGCCACTATAGCGATGCTCCATGTAAATTGATCATAGTTGTTTTGCGCACAAAGTATTTTGTGTGGATACAGAGCTAAACCGCCGGCACAATCAGTTCAAGGGCCTTTTCCATTACATCCTCATTTTGATTCGGGGTCTCACTTTCTACTTTGTTTTGCAAGGCCTCCAGGATCTTGTCCGGAGTTAAAGGAAAATCAGTCATGTAAACGCCAATTGCATTACTTACCGCTGCCGCATAGGCCTGAGCCGCCGACATAGCTATCGACATTCCGGATTCTTTGGTTCCGTACGGACCTTCCGGATCATTGGACTCAATTATTATGGTATTAATTTTGGGCATATCACAAGCCAAAGGCACTTTGTATTCAAGTTGTGTAGGATTTAATACCGAGCCTCCGTCCCAAACGTGTCCTTCGGTCAGAATCCCACCCTGGCCTCCCATAGCAATGGACCCCTGAAACTGGCCTTCGAGAACAAGCGGGTTCAGAGCAAAACCCACGTCTTGGGCTGCAGTCACTTCCAAGACAGTTACCTTGCCGGTTTCAGGATCCACTTCAACCTCCGCAACCGTAGTCCCGAAAGAAAACGCTCCGCACATTTGGCCAAAAGGATTCTTGACCCACTCCCTTTTGGGGTCCACCTTAGGCCAGTAATCCCCTTGCCCGCTGACTGATTTCCCCTGGGCCAGAATCATCCTGACTACCTTTTTCAGAGGGATACCAGTGTCTGGGGAATCTTTGACGTAAATCATGCGGTCTCGCGCTTTCAGGTCGTCCACCTTTACATTGAGTGTTTTGGCCGCAATCTCGAATAACTGTCTTCGAACATTTTCGGCCGCGTTCTTTACCGCATGTCCACCAATGAAAGTAGAAACCTGGGAATAGGCGCCCGGGTCAGATGGGGTAACCTCGGTATCCGCTGTGACCAGTTGAACATCCTCAGTGCGAATGCCGAGTTCCTCTGCGGCAATCTGAACAAGCATATTGTCATTTCCCTGACCGTTATCCACCACTCCAGAAATGACAGTAGCTCCTCCATCTTCATTGAGTTTGATTATGGCCTGCGAGCCGCCCCGGATACCCATGGGAAATCCAGTCTGTACGGAATTGCAGCCGATGCCAATTCCGCGCAACGGTGGAAGTTTACCCCATTTGTCATTCCAACCTGATTTTTCAGCGGCTTTAGTAATGGTTTCCTTCATGGCGCAACTTGCAACATGAGATTTGGTATTGGTAAATTCACCGGGTTCCCGGGCATTAACCAGTCGCATGGTGACCGGGTCAATCCCTAAATGCTCGCCAATCATGTCCAGTTGGGTATCTACGCCACAGGCGAAGGCCCTGCCATGAATTCTGATCATACCACGGGGTGGTTTATTAGTATAAATTCGATAGCCATTATATCGAACGTGCTCCATTTTGTAGGCCTGCTCCATGCACAAGAAAGGCACACTGACAGCGATTGGCCCTGTCGAGCTGTAAGCCCCACCATCCATATAGCAGGTCACATCCCTTGCGATCACTCTACCATCCTGTCTGACACCTGTCTTTATTGTGGTGATCAGAGCATGTCCCTGTCGAGTCGCTATGGAGTTCTCTTCCCTGGTATAAACGATTTTGACAGGCCTACCAATCTTGCGGGCCAAAAGGGCGCAGATAAGATCCGCAGGCGCTATTTCACTACGACCGCCAAAAGCGCCACCGATGGTGATTTTTCGAACCCGTATCTTGTTGAGTGGAATTCCCAAGGCGTTGGACAAAGGCTTGGCCTTCATATGCGGGCCAGCGTTCGGCATCCAGATTTCTAGGTTGTTGTCCGTGTCGAAACGGGCCACCACGGCATATGGCTCACCCTGAAAATATGAATCCTCAGATGCTGTAAAAGTATCTTCCCGGACGTAATAGGATTCGGCAAAGCCTTTTTCAACATCTCCTACGTTGATAGGGACGTGGACGTTTATATTGTGCGGAAAGTTGTCGTGAAGGAGTGGAGCGGTCGGAGCTAGTGATTCCATAGCGTCAAAGACTGCTTCAAGAATCTCGTAATCGACACGAATACAATCTATGGCTCGTTGCGCCGAGTCCTCATCAACAGCCGCTACGGCTGCTACTTCTTCCCCAATAAACCTTACTCTGTCTGCTGGAAGAAATTGCTGATCCTGAGTATAACCGAACACTCCCCATTTTCTCTGGATAACGTCCCGTCCGGTAACTATCGCCTTAACTCCCGGCACTCGAAGCGCTTCCGAAATGTCTATATTGAGAATTCGGGCATGAGGGTAGGGGCTTCGAAGGATCTTTCCCGTTAGCATCTTGGGAAGTCTCAGGTCCGCAGTGAACAGGGCTTCACCGGTGACCTTGGCCCTACTATCTACCCTGGGCATACTCTTTCCAATGAAGGCATAGTTGGACATTGACTCTACCTCTTTTCCAATGACCTATCCACCACGGCTTCCACTGCCTCGATAATTTTTGTATATCCAGTGCATCTACAAATGTGGCCGCTTATAGCGTTTCTGATTTCTTTGTTTCCAGCGTGCGGGTTGTTGAGCGCCAACCCTTTGGCTGCCATTAACATCCCTGATGTACAAAACCCGCATTGGACGGCGCCATGTTCGATAAATGACTGCTGCAATGGATCAAGTTCGCCTTTTTGGGCGAGCCCTTCAACAGTTGTGATATGGGTCCCCGAAGCTTCTAGAGCCAGTGTCAAACAGGAACGGACAGGCTTGCCATCCATCAGGACAGTACAGCCACCACAGACCCCTTCTCCACAGCCTTCTTTTGCGCCGGTCAGGTCCAAATCCTCTCGAAGAAGCTCTAAGAGTGTGCGATTGGGCTCTACCGCCAGGGAATAGCAATCCCCGTTAATCGAAATTTCTAATGGCTGTTTGTTCATTTTGCCTCCAAAAAGCCTTTCTGAGAAATCGCCCTCTCTGCAGCCCGTGTTAGGGCCCGTTTGGCTATTACCGAAACCATTTTAGTCCTGTATTCAACAGGTTGCGTCATATTGTTGGCAATGAAAGCCGCGGCCGTATTCATGGCGTCAATCGCCACTTCGTTGATTGCCTGTTGATCTCCAGCGGGCCTGTTTTTGAGAGTTTTCTCGACCGTAGCGATTGAGAGGGGACCTCTAGCCACAGCGCCTATTACAAGGCGGACCCGTGTTGTTCTACCACCTTCAGTTTGTACAAAAGCGCCCGCCGAAACCATTGCATAATCTATGGAAGACCGGTAGGCCAGCTTTTCGAAAGCTGTCCCAGCACCCGGAGTTGGGGCTGGAACAAGAATTTCAGTGAGCATCTCATTGTCGGCAAGGGTTAACGGGCGTTCTCCTACAGAAGAATACAATTCCTCAAGAGGCATGGTCCGAGTTTCATTCTTGGACTTGATGACGACTTTGGCGTCCATTGCAATCAGTATCGGAGCAGAGTCTGATTGGCATGCCGAATGACATTTGTCTGATCCGCCTTTCCATGCGAAACATGTACTTCCACCCGCTTTATTACAGGTTTGTCTCGCTGCCCGAAAAAATTTGGACTGGTCATAAAATTGACAGCGGTTATCCTGGCACAGGTTGCCTCCAATAGTGCCGGAAAAATGCTGTATCGAAGGCGCTCCAATTGCTTTAACAGCTTCAAAGAGGCCAGGCCAGTGGTCCTGAACCGGCTGATACGCCAGAATATCGGACAGTTTAACCGCAGCGCCGATCTGGAGACCGTCACCCGTTTCCTTGATCTCCGCCAATTCTGATAATGCCTTTAAACTGACTAAATGTGTCGGCGCAACGAGACCCTGTTTCATTCTAACCAATAGATCTGTTCCTCCGGCTAGAACCTTGCAGTCCTTGCCATAGGAGTTTAAAAGTTCAAGAGCCTCGTATAGGTCTCGAGGTCGATCATAAGCAAAAGGTGGTAAGCGCATACTGTCCTCCGAAATGGTCCTCTCACGCTTTATTCACACGCCTGTTCTTTTTGGGTGAACGCGTCAATTCCACAGCTAACGGTCCCATTTTTCTTTTTGATGGCTGCGAGGACCTTTTCCGGGGTTATAGGCAGGTCCTTAATTCTGACGCCGATGGCGTCATAGATGGCATTAGCTATGGCAGGGGCTGTCGGGACACATCCCGGCTCACCAATGCCCTTTGCGCCAAATGGGCCTTGATCATCAATGGTTTCTATGACAACTGCCTTAGAGTGAATTGCGTCCATTGCCGTCAAGACCTTATAGTCCCGGAAATCGGGGTTCATGTTTCGCCCGTTCTCCATTATAACCTGTTCGGTTAGAGCGTATCCTACTCCCATAAGAACACCGCCATGGACCTGGCCGTCGAGCAACAGAGGGTTGATCGCCCGCCCAACATCATGAGCGGCGATGTAATCAAGAATTTCGACTTTACCGGTCGCCTCGTCTACCTTCACCCGAACGCCATGAGTGCCAAATGAATAGGTCGCCGACATGTTCCCACGAAAATCCTTGCCCATGTTTTCGTTTGGTGGGTCATAAAAATTGTCGGCCATCATCATTTCACCTCTAGGAGTAAAATGGGAACCTCGCAAGAGTTTTGCAATCGGCAATACCGGTTTGCCTTCTACAAAAAACGCCCTGTCTCTCAACACCAGTTTGTCTTCATCGACCCCTGTAGCCTTAGAGGCCATAGCTAAAAGACGAAGTCGTATTTTTTTAGCTGCGCCAAGGGCCGAATTACCGGCCACGAAGGTAGTGCGACTAGCATGGGCGCCTACATCCCAAGGGCAGATATCAGTATCTTGGTGGAATACATGGACATCGTCCACCTGGACCCCGAGTTCTTCGGCTACAATCTGGGCTATTATTGTATCAGATCCCTGGCCCATATCCGAAGCGCCTGTGAAAACATCCACTTTCCCATAATCATCCATTTTGATGATCGTGCCGCAGCCATCGGATTTATAAATCCTGGCCCCTCCACCAACGTGTATCAACGACGCTAAACCAACACCAACGCCATTTTCCCTGGATCTACCGAATTCAAGGTCTTTTGAGACCGCTTCTATACATTCCGGAAGCCCGCAGCTTGTTATGCGCAGACCTTGGGGTGTTACATCACCGGGCTGGTTTGAATTTATCCGTCTAAATTCAACACGATCGATCCCCGCAGCTTCGGCAAGCATATCAATAGCGCTTTCGATGGCAAAGGTGGCTTGCGGGTTGCCGTAACCACGCATAGCCTGAGAGTAAGTGTTGTTGGTGTAAACACATTTAGCTGAGTAGCGCACATTCGGCACCCGGTAGAGCGAGGTGATCGGCATCATCATGACCGACGGCGTAGTGGCCCCCCATGAAGTATATGCTCCATTATCCAGGACCATTGACATGTCGCGGTATAGCAGTCTTCCTTCTTTATCGCACCCCATGGAAATATATGTGACTGTTGGTTGGCGTGGCGATGTGGCGATAAATTCTTCCTCGCGTTCAAATAGTATTTTGACTGGGCGGCGAGCATACCATGCAAGAAGAATGGCCATGTGTTCATAAGCGTAGGTGTCCAATTTGCTGCCAAAACCTCCACCAATACAAGGTTTTATGACTCGAACACGCTTGTCTTTAACACCCAGGATCTTCAGTGTTTCCTGAAAATCCTTCTGCGCAAGTGATGGTATTTGGGTATTTGTGTATACTGTCAAATTGTTGGAATGATCAAAATCCGCAATTGCTCCACTTGTTCCCATACAACAGTGTGTGACCCAGGTGGTGGAGAATCGTTCCGACACATTAAAGACCGCATCGAGCTTGGCTGCCTCTACATCGCCATAATGCAGGCTCCAAGGCATTTTTAGAAGATTGGTTTTGTGCTCTTCATGGACCAGAGGCGCTTCAGGTTTTAGGGCTTCTTCAGGATCAAAAATTGCTGGAAGGGCCTCATAAGTAACATCAATAAGACTAATCGCCTCTCTAGCGATTTCCGGGTCCGTGGCCGCAACTGCAGCCACTTCATCCCTATAGGACCGAACTTTCCCAGCCTTCAAGAGAGGGTTGTCCTTGTAAAAACCGAGGCGAACCGGAGGAATATCTTCACCTGTTAAAACTGTGATTACGCCGGGCAAGGCTTTGGCTTTTTCAGTGCCAACCCTTATGATGTGAGCGTGTGGGTATTTGCTGTAGAGAATCCTTCCATACAGCATTCCGGGTAGTTTAAGATCCTGGATGTATAGGGCGCGTCCTGTGGCCTTATCTACGGCGTCAACCTTTGAGATCCTTTTTCCAATCACCGTGAACTCTTCCATGATCTCTTTTTTACCATTCCTTTCCTGGTCGTCGATCATATAAGCAGGTTGCAATAGGATGTTACAGTTTGCAATTCATACGTGTTCTCTGAATCACAATTTGTGACTCCAATTTACTCAGACTCATCTTCGGACATCGCCCCAACTATCATTAACGTTAGTCCGAATCACCAGTTTCCCGGACCACTGCATTTATGTCTCCAGAACTTTTGTCGACAACAGCCTCGACTGATTCAATAATCTGGACATACCCAGTGCAGCGGCATAGATTTCCAGCTAATGCCTGCTTGATGTCCGCCTCAGTGGGCTGTGGATTTTCATCTAGCAGGGCCTTTGCTGACAAAATCATACCCGGGGTGCAGAAGCCACATTGGATGCCTCCGTTACTAACAAATGATTTTTGCAGAGCATGCAATGTTCCATCCGCTCCAGCAAGCCCCTCTATGGTCAAGACTTCCTTTCCATCTATCTCTACTGCAAAGTAAAGACACGAATTGACAGCCAGACCATCCACAATAACCGTGCAGGCCCCACATTCGCCGCGGCCGCAACCTTCCTTTGCCCCCGTCAAGCCAAGTTTTTCACGCAATAGGTACAGGAGATTCCAGTCGTCCTCTATCGCTACACATGTTTGAGCGCCGTTTAACACAAATTTTATCTCTCTGGACATACAGAAGCCTCCAATAGTGTTGTGAACTCCAATCTGGAGCGTATTTACGGGATTGTCGGAAACCTGAATCAGGAGACATAATCAACGGTTTTTGCCGACCAATTTTAAACTTTAGATCAAGCCGGCCTAACTAAAAGGCTTTGCCTTAAATCAGGCCCTGGCGTTGCATCTTTTACAGCGCTTCTGTCTCTTTGATCCTTTGCAAACATTTCACACCCATACGTTGAACCAAGACCTCTACCATTTCACGGCGATACCAGGCCAAACCTCGAACGCTGTCTCGAACTCGGGATTCCTCCGCTGCCAGTTTTCCGGCTTCATTCAAGGTATTTTCAGTAATTTCCTTTCCAACCAAGTATCGTTCCGCGCTCAAAGTCCTAATAGGTGTCGGGGCCGCTACACCTAAAGTTATCCTGGCTTTGGCGCATCGGTTTGAACCTTCTTCAAGAGTGATCAGAACACCGACGCCAATCAAGGGAAGTTCCATGGCCGCCCGACGGCCAAATTTTTGGTAAGCTCCACCAGTTCGAGAGGGTTGTTTGGGAACAACAATTTCTGTAACAATTTCTCCCCTATCCATTACTGTTTGACCAGGACCTTCAAAAAAATGAACTAGATCGACAGTGCGTTCTCCCGCGCTTCCGTAGATGTTTACGCGAGCATCCAGCGCGATTAGTGGAATAGCGCCGTCTGCAGAGGGAACGGCGTTAACCAGGTTACCGCCAATTGTGGCGACATTCCGGATTTGTGTTGATCCTATCCGCTGTACGGCATCATGTATGATGGGGTATTGGAGTCTGATAAGTGAAGACGTTTCGAGCGTGCGATGAGTGACCAAACCGCCTATGTGCAACGCGCCGGTTTCCCGATTCACCCCGAGTTGAGATCCAACACCGATGTGTTTTAGAGAGATCAGATAATCGGGCGCCAATTTGCCGGATTTGATTTTGACCATTACATCCGTGCCACCGGCCACGTAAATAGCTGAACCCTCGTGGGATTGATTTAAGGAAACAGCTTCATCAAGTGTTTTGGGGATTAGGTATTTAAATTTTTTCATCATTCCCTCGCCTAAATGGTTTTAAGCTAAGACAGGCGAATATGCGCTCGACACAAATCAGAGACCAGAATCTCTACGAAGGACGATTATCAAACACGCGCTTGGATTTTCTTTCAGAACGGGGCAACAAGCCGTAATCATTGACTTCGGCATTACAACTCACCAAGAGAGCCCTTTTTATGGCGGCTTCTACTTTCCGCTTGATTTCAAGGTGTTTATCCCTTTCAGCGCTATCGTGACTCTCCACACGTATAGTCATGTAATCTCTACCATCATCGCCACGACCTATTACAATCTGGTATTCAGGACCTATGTCATCAATTTTTGAAAGCGCTGAATCGATTTGACCGGGATAAATATTTACTGCTCGAAAAATAATCATGTCGTCGGAGCGTCCCAGGATGCGATCGTGAAGTGGCATAATATTGCCACAAGAGCATGGGTGTTCGATAAAGCGACTAAGGTCTCGCGTGCGGTAGCGAATCAATGGAACTGCCTCTTTTTTCAGAGTTGTAACGACCATTTCGCCTATTTCACCTGGAGGAACGGGTTTCAGGGTATCCGGGTCCAGGATCTCCAATATGTAGTAATCGGCCCAATAATGAATACCTTCATGGCGCGTGCAGTCTAGCCCGGTTCCCGGACCATACAATTCGGTCATTCCTGGAATATCGAACATATGTTCTAATCCGAGCAAATCCCCAATTCGTTGGCGCATGGCGTCGCTGCTCCGCTCAGACCCAAAAATCATTTTTTTGAGGGCGATTTTGTCCCTGAGGCCTCTGCGGTTCACTTCCTCGGCCATGAGAAGTCCCATGGATGCAGTGCAACACAAAACCGTTGACTGCAGGTCGACTAAAAATTCACATTGCATGTCGATGTTTCCTGGTCCCACAGGCACGGCCAAAGCGCCAAAACGCTCGCATCCCAACTGGAATCCTACCCCGGCCGTCCAAACACCATAGCCCACTGCAATCTGAACTCGATCCTCTACTGTAAGTTCGGCCATTTCATAGCACCTTGCAAAGAAATTGGCCCAGTCTTCCAGATCATTTTGTGTATAGGAGAGGATTTTGCGTTTACCAGTGGTGCCAGAGGATGCGTGAATACGGACCACATCGGATAAGGGCACTGACAAGAGGGGAAAAGGGTAACCCGATTTCAAATCGTCTGCCGTTGTGAATGGTAATTTCCCAATATCATTCAGGGATTGAATATCCTCGGGCTTCAGGCCCACTTGTTCCATTGCGCTTCGATAATGTTCTGAGCCTGAGTAGGCGTGCCGCACTGTCCATTTGAGACCTTCCAGTTGATGGTTCCTCAATTCTGAAATATTTGAATAAGATGGCATAAAGGTCTTTGACATTAAGAATCACCTCGGAAGAATTGCATCTTTAAACCTTTCCCTTATTTGGACAACACCTTCGTGGTATCAAGAACGCCTTTGCTCACGATAAGCGGTGGTCGCCGCTTCATTCACCTCGAGACTATTGGGCATCATGATTACTCCGTAATCCTCATAAGCCTTTTCAATGCTTACATAGCCGTTTCTAACGTCCTGAACAACCTCCTCAGGGTCACGCTCAAAAGGACTGCCGTAGCCACCACCACCAGCGCTATGGAACTCCACGGAGTCACCAGGCTCGGCAAAAGTGAGTCCGCTTGAGTCTGCCGGCTCTCCGTTCTTCAGGAAAATGGCCTTAGATCCATAACCTCCTTCAAAAAGACCCTCGGGAGGATATCGAAAACGGCCTGCCTGCACTGCGATCGTAACCGGATAAAGAGGGGCTAACTTGTCATCAGGCACATAAATAACCATTTTTCTACCTAAACCTCCCCGCTTTTTCCCTGGACCACCTGAATCCGGCAAAAGGGATCGTTCAAAAACTATTAGTGGAGTATCGCTTTCAAGTATTTCCACGGGAGTATTGGCTCCGTTGGCAGGAAAAATTGCGCAATGGTGTCCATCCATGGAGCTGCCGGCGCCCATTCCTCCTCCACGTATGATCATCGTATGCCAGGGGTTTCCATCTCGATCCCGACCATAAAAAATGTTGGTTTGCGCAGGAGTGCCGCCGCAGCCCGCGATTATACGGTCAGGAACAGCGGGCGCAAGAGCGCGAAAAACCATTTCAGTCATGAAATGACCAACCTGCATCCGAGCCGCTACAGCCGCAGGGAAACTGCAATTCACAACACAACCATCAGGAGCTACCATTTGAATCGGCCGAGTGGCGCCTTCGTTGATAGGGATGTCAGGGTCGAAAGCGCTTTTAAGGGCCATGAAGACATACGCGTATGTAAAATCATAAACAACGTTTACCCCCCAATTGACCTGAGGAGAAGTGCCGTCAAAATCCACCACAATATCGGTATCTTTGACCTTTACTGTAAGATTTATTTTAATGTCTTCACGCTTACCAGCGCCTTCTATTAGCCCTTGATAACAATAGTGGCCATTTGGAATCTTTTCGATGGCCATTCGCATGCTGGTTTCAGTGCGGCAAATGATTTCTTCGGCGAGATCGTCCAGATCATCGAGTCCTTCATCAGTCAGCATTTCAACCACCTTTTCAGCGCAAACGTGATTAGAAGCTACCTGGGACCGAATATCACCAATAACCTGGTCGGGTGTGCGCACATTCCAGCGGATCAGGTTCAATACGGCTTCATTTAGCGCTCCGGCTTCATAAAGCTTCAAAGGCGGAATAAAAAGACCTTCTTCGTAAACTTCCCTATTGTCAGAGGCCACGCGCCCGCCAATGTCGGAGTGGTGAAAAACGCATGACGTAAAAGCAACTATTCGTTCCTTGTAAAATACCGGGCTCATCACACAAACATCATTCAGGTGCCCTGCCAGTAACCATGGATCATTCACAATGATGACGTCGCCAGGTTTATATTCATTGTACGGAAAAGAATGGATAATTCTCTTAACCCCTAGCGCCATGGCGCCGGCCATGCCAGGTGTGCAAAGGGTACCCTGAACAAGCTCTCTGCCCTGACTATCGGTGAACATGCACGTGTAATCATGAGCGTCTCGCAACAGGCTTGAAAAGGCGGTGCGGGCCACAGACGCATCGGCTTCATCCACAATGGAAATCAACCGACGCCAGAAAATTTCAAGAGTAATCGGATCAAACTTTTGCGTCATGTTCAACTTCTCCTTTGGACATCGAAAATTGATTCCAACAAGGTGTTTGCCATAGGACACGTTGAACCTACTGGTTTCAAATAGTTCACGCTCAACCAAGAACAAATAAGATTCAAATGTCTGCTGACCTACTAAAAGTTATCCAGACAAAACCGCATTCATCTATTTTAGCGTTTGCGTCTTCACCCACAACTATTGTGGATTCTCTTTCTTCGATAATAGCAGGACCGTTGATCGTGGCTCCGGGAAACAATTTGAGACGATCAACCACAGTAAAAGGAATGAATTTCCTATGAATTAAAGAAAAAGCCTCTCGTTTTCCTTTAATGCAATTTTGTAACGATCCACCACTCGATACAAGGCGAGGAATTTGAAAGGGGGGTTGCGGAAGACTCGCGCGTACCCTGAAAGAGATTAATTCCACCCGTGTATCCGGGTAGGTGCGGCCATAAAGTCGTTTGTAAGCCTGATCAAAAAGGCTACGAATTTCATATCTTTCCCATTCATTAAAGGCTTTGTTGGCAACGGGCAAATTCGTTTCAGCTCCCTGTCCCACAAAGCGCATGTCTATGGAACGGGCAAACATTATACCGTCGACCTCGCCGCTTTGTTTCAGGATGGCCGAAGATTCCTTCTCCAAATCTTTAAAAAGCCTTTCAATAGTGTTGAAGTCCGCTTCATCCAAACCAACCCTGTGGCTTCGAATCAGATCGAAGGCCACCGGGGCAGTGAAAAAACCTAAAGCCGAACCAACACCAGCCAGAGGTGGCACAATTATACGAGGAGCGCCGATTTTACGGGCCAATCCATAAGCATGAACTGGGCCGGCTCCACCAAACGCTGTCAATGTGACGCTGTTGGGGTTACCCCCTTTTTCAGCTATATGAGTTTTTGCAGCCGCCGCCATGGTCTCGTTAATCAAATCATGTATGCCAAACGCCGCTTCGATCAGCGTTGCATTTAGCGATTTAGCAATCTTTTCATCAATTGCTCTATGAGCGGCGTCCAAATCAAGGAGCATGGCGCCACCCAGAAAGTAGTTCGGGTCTAAATAACCTAGTGTTAAATCAGCGTCTGTCACAGTAGGGTTTTCTCCCCCCAGACCGTAACAGACTGGTCCCGGATCGGCCCCGGCGCTATCGGGTCCGACCTGTAGAAGACCCATTTTATTTATGCGGGCAATACTTCCCCCTCCAGCGCCAATTTCCATCAAATCAACTACCGGCACTTGAATAGGTAGTCCGCTGCCCTTTTTGAAACGCTGTACACGGCCGACTTCAAAAGTTGAAACTAAGCCTGCCTCGCCCTTTTGGATGAGACACGATTTTGCAGTAGTTCCCCCCATATCAAAACAGAAAATGTCTTTGATCCCAAACATACGACCATAGTGTTGAGAAGCAATAACCGCCGCAGTAGGACCTGATTCGATAATTCGCACCGGGAATTCACCGGCGGTAGACGCTGTGGTAATTCCACCACTGGAAAGCATGATAAAGAGTTTGCCGTTGAAACCCAGCGATTGGAGACGAGTGGAAAGTTTATGCAGGTACTTTACTGTAATGGGCTTTACATAGGCATTGGTAACAGTGGTGGAAGTCCGTTCGTACTCCCGAATTTGTGGCAGAACTTCGTAAGATGCGGATACAGATAAATCCGGAGCCAATTCTTCCACCAACTTTTTGACTCTTGCCTCGTGTTCTGGATTTTCATATGAATTTATTAAACATATTGCTATAGACTCGATTCCAGCATCGAGAAGCGCTCGCGTCACATCTTTGACTTCGTCATGCTTTAGAGGGCGCAGGACACGTCCGTCACTCGTAATTCGTTCATCGACTTCAGTCCGTAACGAACGAGGAACAAGCGCTTTGGGGTATTCAGAGAAAATATCATACGCGTCGTAGCGGATTTCACGCCCGAGTTCCAGGACGTCCCTAAATCCTTTGGTGGTTATTAACCCTGTACGGGCACCCTTTCTTTCAATAATTGCATTAATGACTAACGTGGTACCATGAATAATTTCCGCCAATTCGGGCACAAATTCCGGAACCTGCTTTTCCAACGCCTTCATGCCGATCTCAACGGCATCCGATGGATCAGACGGCGTGGTCAAGCATTTATAAATGGAAAACGCGCCTGTTTCATCGTTTACGAGCACGAAATCGGTAAATGTGCCACCGATATCACAGCCCAGGCGAAATGCTTTGTTTCTCATATGTTCTCCAACGTTGACCTAAACACAACAAAGTATGAACCATATATGGAGATATTCTGATTTGCCTGCTTATCGAAAATCGCCATGGAACGTGAATTAGAATAAGCAAGGTTCATCCCATTCGCCGAAAACATCCCGGAACACGCCAGCCATTTCGCCAACCGTGGCGTAAGCCCGGCAACAATCCACGAGGGTAGGCATGACGTTGTTTCGCGACTTAGAAGTTTTTTCTAGCGCTTTTAATGAACGATTAACTTCTTGGTTATTACGGGTTCGTCTTAACGTTTTCAGGCTGGAGATTTGTGCGCCAACCCAGGAATCGTTGTATTCATGGACTTCAACATCTGGCTGTTCACCCTCGGTATATTTGTTAACACCGACTTTGATGATCTCGCCGTTTTGCAGACTTTTCTCAAATTCGTAAGCCTGTCTTGCCACCTCGCGCTGAATGTACCCAGATGAAATCGCATGCACCATACCCCCCATTTTTTGGACACGCGTCATTTCATTCTTAATCTTATCCTCCATCTCCTTAGTAATGGTTTCTACAAAGTACGAGCCTGCAAGTGGGTCAACGGTATCTCGCAACCCGACTTCTTCCATCAGGATCTCAAGGGTGCGCAGTGACAATAACGCGGCCCTTGGTGTTGGAATTGTGAAGGCTTCGTCAAACGAACACAGAGCCGTCGTTTGAGCGCCGCTGAGGGCGGCGGCCAGACCATAGTAAGCGCCACGGATGATGTTGTTTTCCGGCTGTTCCTTGGTCAATCCACTACCGCCGCCGCCAAAAAGGCCGCGTAGGAAAAGGTTTTTCTTTTCCGTTACGCTGTATTCTTCTTTGAGCAGTTTGGCCCAAAGCTTGCGGGCCGCTCGGAACTTAGCGATTTGTTCCCACAAGTTACCATAGACATTCAGGTTGAAAGAAAACCGGCCTACAAAGTCATCAGGCGCCAAGCCGCGGTCTAGCAGATTGTCAATATAGGACTTCGCTATCTCGAAAGCGAAACCCACTTCCTGACTAGGGGTGGCCCCTGATTCACGAATATGATAACCGCAAATGCTAACAGGGTTACAGCGCGGAAGTTCTTTGACGGAGTACTCGATCGTATCGCAAACCAGTCGTACACTCGGTTCCACTGGGAAAATCCACGCTCCTCTTCCGATCATTTCCTTAAGGATGTCGTTTTGGGGTGTTGCGCTAATTGTTTCTTTAGAATAGCCGTATTTCTCAGCGGTGGCTTGATACATTGCCAACATTATGCTGGCCACTGCATTTATGGTTAGACCCGAGCCAATACGGTCGAATTGGATATCCTTAAATGCTATCTCAAAGTCCTGGAGAGAATCGACCGCCATACCAACCCGCCCCACTTCCCCTTCAGCTTTAGGACTGTCCGAATCATAACCCATCTGAGTCGGAAGATCGAAAGCCACATTCAGCCCATTCTGACCGTGGGCTATCATGTATTTGAAACGCTCATTCGTTTCCTGAGGTGTACCGAAACCGGTATATTGTCGTGTAGTCCATGCTCTGGAGCGATAACCCTGAGGGTGAAGGCTACGTGTAAATGGGTATTGACCTGGATCACCCAAATCGACTTCGTAATCGAAGCCAGTCGCTTCGAGATCTTTGGGGCCATAAAACGGTTTGACTTCAATTCCGGATTGGTAGATTACCTTTTCAATGGCATCTGCTTTGTTTTTAATATATTTTGCAACGCCCATCGATCCCTCCCTTAAAACAACGCTCGAATAGAATCAATTATGAATTCGAATCGCGTACCCCCGGGGAAAATACCCTTAACGCCTATTTCCTCCAATTTGGGAATGTCGTTTTTGGGGATTACACCACCAATAACAACAAAAATATCAGACAAATTTTTCTCCTCTAGATCTTTCATCAACCTGACGCAAATCGGCAGATGCGCCCCAGTCATAATGCTTAAACCAATTACATCTACCGCTTCCTGAACTGCGGCGGCAATTATCTGATCAACACTTTGATGAAGTCCTGAATATAAAACTTCCATACCGGCGTCTCGCAGGGCTAAAGAAACCACTTTAGCTCCACGATCGTGGCCGTCCAGGCCTGGTTTTGCTATGAGGATCCGGATTTTCTTTTTATCTTTCATAATAAATTCCCTTCCATTCACCGGAATTCAGGTCAATGGATCAAGTTGTTGTCTATCGTATTGATCAAGGACAGCCGTCATTCCCCTTAGAATGTGTTCCCTGACAAGCCTTTCTACATCATCGGCTCGCCTTTCCCGCATCATAGCCAACATTTCATGGTGATCTTGCTGGCTAATCCGTGCCAAAGCTCGATCCTTGAGAATTATCTTGCGAAATCGAAGAAATTGATTTTTAAAATCGTTGATGATTTTGATGAGCCGTCGATTGCCACTCAACGAATAAAGCATGTCGTGCAGGTCGGTATTAATTTTTGGCAGCGCCTCCAGATCATCGGATTGAAGACGCGTTTCGAATTCACAAATTTTTTCAGATAGAGGCTTCAAATCCTCCGACGTGTGCTCGATGGTCGCGAGCCTCGCCGCATACCCTTCTAGGACTGATCTGATTCCAAAAGATTCCTGAATATCCTCTCTAACTAATCCTGTGACGCTATAACCACCGTGTACGCGTTTGATCACAAGGCCTTCCCGCTCCAGTTTGTGAATGGCTTCACGTACCGGCGTGCGGCTCACTCCCATTCGTGAGGCAATTTCATTTTCAACTATTCTACTTCCATTAGGAATGTCACCGCATGTGATGGCCTGCCACAAGCGCTCGAAAATGATCTGGCCGGCGGATTTTCTCTCCTCCAAAGGCTCTAAAGCATTTACTAATTGGTCCATCTTGTTAAACATCTTTCGGTCCCTTAACTCAAAAGCACTAATTGAGAATGACAAAGAGACGCCTCAAGCATTAGGATACAATTTGGAATCAAAGGCCAACCGAACGCGCGATGTTACACTGCAACACTTCATGGGTACCTCCACCGTTGAGCAAAAACCGCGAATCCCGGAAGTAACGTTGGGCTGTGTATTCCATTGAGTAGCCATAGCCGGCAAAAATACGTGTGCATTCGTCGGCGGCGCTACAAGCCGCTTCGGTAGCGAAATATTTTGCCATGGTCGCTTCTTTCAATGCTTCCTGGCCCGCGTCTATCATTGCGGCGGCCCTGTAGGTCATCAGTTTGGAGGCCTCCAGATTAGTGGCCATGTTCGCAACTTTGGACTGAACGAGTTGAAATTTGCCAATAGGTTTACCGGACGCAATCCGTTCGTTGGCGTACTTGATAGAATCGGCCATTGCCGCGCGCTGTAACCCAATTGCCAGGGCGGCTGTCATTGCTCGAATCTCGGCGATAATTTTGAGGAACGCATTTAACCCCTCTCCTTCCTGGGTTAACCGATATTCCTTTGGGATCAAAACATCTTTGAAGGCCACCTCACAAATCGGTGTCGTCCTTGTCCCCAAACACTTAAATGGCGAACTGACGGAAACGCCCGGAAAATGGCGAGGGATAAAAAAATAACCTATCCCACGCAGTCTTTTGCTCGGATCAGTCTGGCACATGACAGTATAAAAACTGGCTTCAGGCCCATCAGTAACCCATGTTTTCATGCCGTTAATCAGGTATCCATCATCAACTTGGGTCGCTCGTGTGGTTATAGCTCCCAAATCGGAACCCGCATCAGGTTCCGTCATACAAAAACAGCCAATTTTCTCACCCCGCATTGCCGGTAAGAAATATTCCTCGAACATCTCGGGTGTTCCGTTATGGAAGAGAAAATTGGTGCCCATTAAACTTTGCATGGCGGCAATTGAGGCCACACTCAATAATCCTCGACTAATTTCTTCGCAGATTATGCAAAACAAAGTTGTATTTCCACCTGCGCCGCCCTTATGGCGTGGATAGCGAATTCCGAAAATCCCCATTCGCGCCAACTTTTGAACAATTTCCCTAGGGAATTCGCCTTTGTTATCCAATTCTTGGGCAACTGGAATGATTTCATTATCGACAAATCTGGCCATATTCTTTCGAATCAGTTCTTCGGGTTTTGATCTAATCATTGCAAAGACCCTTCTACGCAGGGCAAATATCGCGGGCTAATCACACATAACCTCGCAGATCGTATGTAGCTGCTTCGTTAATTCAGGGATGATATCAAACAGATCTCCAACAATTCCCCAATCGGCCACCTTGAATATTGGCGCATAGGGATCTTTGTTTATGGCAACTATGAATCTGGAATCCGCCATTCCGGCTCGATGCTGAATAGCGCCGGATATTCCGCAGGCAATATAGAGTTCAGGCCGAACGGTGATTCCAGTCTGACCTACTTGACTAGAAGCAGGGACCCACCCGGCCTCAAATGCGACACGAGTGCCGGCCAGCTCTGCCCCCAATGCAACGGCCAATTCGCGAAGGAGTTCAAATCCGGCTAAATCGTTAACGCCTCGTCCACCGGCCACAATGATTTTCGCCTTGGATAGGTCTACGTGAGGTGTTTCCTCTTTTACAAACTCCAACACTTTGGTTCGAACCTTATCTTCAGTTAGCTTTGAGTTGTGGGTAAGGACTACCCCCTTTTTACATGGAGTAGGCGCAACTTCCATGACCCCTGGCCTGACGGTCGCCATTTGCGGGCGTGAAAAACGATTGGCGATAGTCGCCATGATATTGCCCCCAAAAGCCGG
>JARLHM010000056.1 GCA_031292235.1 Syntrophaceae bacterium
CATTATCAACTCCGGGACGGAGCGCAATCCGTTTAAAAGGCCTCGGCTGAGGATATATACCAAGGGATGCGGCGATGTATTACGGGCGCTGAGCAGACCCAAAGGTAGCGAGAAAAACACGGCTATTGCGGTCCCTGCTACGCTCATGGCCAAAGTATCCAAAAGTGGCTTGACCCAATTCCGTACTTCAGTGAAATCCGGGGGCAGACTTTCTATGATCAGACCGAATATCGACGGTATCCCCTCCATCAAACGTTTCTCGTCAAAGATGCCAACATAATAAAAACAGGCCGCTATGACAGGAACCAGCAGGGCCATCCGGAGCGCGATTCTGTTCCAGTCCCGTTGTTGAGCCTGCAATATTCGTTCATACTTTTCGTTCATATGAGGTTTCACCGTCGACTTTTACATTTTAGACAAATCCACGTTTAGCGACTTAGCGAGAGCCCTCACAACATCGTAGTCCTTGTCTGTAATCGACGCAAAACCATCCGCTTTGAACGTCTTGAGGATCTCTGGATCCTTTATACCCAAGAAAGCGTTACAAATTTTTTGTTCAAGCTCAGGTTTAAGGTTAGATCGGAGCACCCAAGGGTATTCGGGGAATGGTTCGGATTCGGCTACAATCTTCACTTTGTCGGGTTTTATTACCCCACGCTCTATAAGGGACTGGAAAATCGTTTTGCTCAAGCCACCTGCATCTGCCTTTCCTGTTTGCACAGTCAGCGCCACCACATCGTGAGCACCCACAAAATGCTCTTTGTAATCCTCTTTTGCCTTCAATCCCTGGTCTGCCAACATGCACTTCGGAATTAAATGACTTGATGTGGAAGCCGGGTCCCCATACACCATGTTCTTGCCTTTGATGTCCTTCAGACAGCCAATGCCGCTTTGGACGTTGGCTATCACCACAGCCTGATATGTTGTGGTTCCTTGACGCTGGACAGCCGCAAACGGCTCTATATTGCTCTTCGATTTGGCGAGTACGTAAGAAAGGGGCCCGAAGTACGCAATATCTATGCGACCGTGACGCATCGCTTCAATCATCGAAGAATAGTCTGTCGTTACTATCAGGTCGATTTTCTTCCCGAGCTGTTTTTCAAGATAGTTTTTCAGTGGTTGATTATTCTTGATCACGGTTGAGGCGTTTTCATCTGGCAGCAAAGCGACTTTTAGAGAATCAGGATCAGGGTTATCGGTCGCGCCTGCGGGACACATCGCTGCAATGCAGAAAAAGCTAACCAATAAGATGGTCAATAATCTTTTCGTCATGAACTCCTCCTATTATTTTGAACAACATATATAGCTAGTACAAAGCAAGGGGTTTCGCCGGAATATAACCTTGAGACATTGGATTTAGGCAGCCAGTGCAGCCTTTAATCTTTCATGGTGGTAAATCCTTTTGAGCATGTCCGATGATAAACTCTTGGGGCTTCCATCGAATATGACGGCCCCATTTGATAATCCTATGATTCGGTGAGCGTACTTCTTGGCCAACTCTATGTGATGGAGGCTCACGATGGCAGGAATGTGGTCCTCCATCGATATTTTGTAAAGTAGGGAGAGCACATTTTCAGCCGTACCAGGATCAAGACTAGCCACAGGTTCGTCAGCAAGAATCAGTTGCGGCCTCTGGGCGAGCGCTCGGGCGATCCCAACCCGCTGTTGCTCTCCACCACTGAGCTGATCCACCCTTTCCAGAGCCTTGTCCAGGAGCCCTACCCGATCGAGACATTCTAACGCAAAGAGTTGTTCATGCTTTGGTAGTGGGAACAGACTTCTAAATGAGCCATAATTCCCAAGGCATCCAACCATTACGTTTTTCAGGGCGCTTTGTCGGGGTAACAACTGATGTTGTTGGAATATCATGGCCGTCCAACATCTGAATTGGCGCAGCCTTCGTCGGTTCCCGTCGAACTTTCCCATTCCCTCGACTTCTATTTCACCGCTAGTAGGACGGTTAAGAAAGTTGAGACACCTAAGCAATGTGGTCTTACCAGAGCCAGATGGCCCAATAAGAACTGTAAAATCAGTCCTATATAACTCGAGAGTTGTCGGTCTAAGCCCGATCACTCCACTCGAATAACAGAACTCAACGTTTTTCAATTCAATCATGTGAACACCATGTTTAAGTTCCAGAGTCCAAGAATGTCCCAGTATCTTTAAGCTACATTGGGCAACTGGAATGTTAAACGGTCATTAGATGGGAATTAGAAATGCGTTAACTTGGCGGATCTGAGATGGATTGTAAAAATGAACGGCGATATTGATAAATTTTTATGCCGACGAAAAAAATCTAGACAAGTTATCGCCTGACAGCTAAGAATTGTTTAGTTAACTCAATGTGGTCAGTGAAATCTTGTCTGTTCCAACCTTCAATAATTGGAAGCCAACAACCGTTTCTTCAAATGTCTGGAACAGTACAGGCGCAAATGAAGTCGCGTTTCAAAGAAGAAATCTAGGATGCTGAATTCAGGAGGATAAAGAAATGGCAAATGATACGGTTTTAGTTGAGAAGTCAGATGAGTATGTTGGAACGATCACCTTAAATCGGCCTGACCATCTGAATACCTTCAGCAGCGTCATGGCTTTTGAGTTAGACCGGGCTTTACTGGAATTGGACAATGATCCAGACCTCCGGGTAATCGTGATTAAGGGGGCTGGTCGCGGATTCAGCGCGGGTATCGATGTCAATGAGATGTTCGGTAAGACAACCATGGAACACCGTGAATGGGTCCACAACATGGAAAAGCCGCTTATCACGGTCACGGAACTCAAAAAGCCCGTGATAGCGCAGGTCCATGGACCGGCTGTAGCAAATGGCTCCGGATTGGTTGCAGCCTCAGACCTGGCTATAGCTTCTGAGGACGCGCGTTTTGGATTAACTGCAATTAAGGTGGGACTTTCATGCTTGGGGCCAGTAATTCCCGTGTCTCGATTGATTGGACACAGACGCGCCTTGGACATGTTGCTTAGTGGGGATCTGATTGGGGCTGAAGAAGCGCTCAAAATTGGTCTGATCAACAAGGTTGTCCCTAGAACGGAACTCGAAAATGAGTGCCGGAAACTTGCCCAGAAACTTGCAAGCAAAAGTCCGGTTGCCATACAGCTCAGTAAACGGGCTTTTTACTCCGTATCCGAATTGGATTATCGTCAGGCTTTTGAATACATGAACGAAGCATTCGCACGGCTTTGCTCCACTGAGGATGCTCAAAATGGTGTAAAGGCATTCCTCGAAAAACGTGAGCCATCATGGAAAGGACGTTGAGTTCTCTCAATTATGCTTCTATGAAGTTCTAGCTATTACAATTCATCTATCTTCACCCCGTGGAATTACTTGGTTCAGATTCTGTGTCGCAGCAGAAATGAATCCCGTTTTCGCAATGTAATACGCCTTGAACCTGACTCAACTCTTATTCAAATGTTTTGTTTTCGCGCTCTCACATTCTCTCTTGAGGATCCCATTTGATGGTTTCAAACATTCAAGGCCAAATAGAGCGGGTCACTTTCCACAATGAGGATAACGATTTTACTATCCTTCGTGTCAAGGTTCCAGGATATCGGGAGCTTGTTACGTTGGTGGGCAACCTCATGGCCCCACTGCCAGGCCAGGTTATAAATGCTACTGGTGAATGGGTTACTCATCCTCAATTCGGTGAGCAGTTCAAGGTCGTTCAGTATAAGACGCTGGTTCCAGCTACCGTCACTGGAATAGAAAGATATCTGGGTTCCGGGCTCGTAAGGGAATTGGGCCCGTCATGGCCAAG
>JARLHM010000253.1 GCA_031292235.1 Syntrophaceae bacterium
GTCTGAGCCTTTTCGATTTGCTTGGATGCGCTTTCCAGCTTATCTTTAACTTTTTCCAGTATCTCGCCATATTGAGACCACTCGGTCTTAACAGCGGACAACAAATTCCACACTTCGCTGGACCGCTTTTGAATGGCTAGTGTCCTGAAACCCATCTGAAGGCTGTTAAGCAGTGACCAAAGAGTCGTTGGCCCAGCGATCATAACTCTACATTCACGCTGAATATATTCCGCCAGGCCCTCGCGTCTTATTACTTCTGCGAAGAGCCCTTCTGTTGGGAGGAAAAGTATACCGAAGTCAGTCGTTTTGGGAGGGTTCAAATACTTTTTGCAAATATCATTCGCACATTGTTTTATCCGGATCTCCAGTTGCTTCGCCGCAGCTTCGGATGAAACCGCGTCCGCCCTCTCCTGAGCGTCTATCAGTCTCTGATAGTCCTCAACCGGGAACTTGGCGTCAATGGGTAACCAGACTATATCGTGGTGATCTTCGTTTTTCCCCGGAAGTTTTATGGCGAATTCCACTCGTTCCCCTGCGTCTTTAGTCGCCACATTTTTCGCATACTGATCAGGGGCCAGGACTTGCTCCAATAAGACGCCCAGTTGGACTTCACCCCAGGTTCCGCGGGTCTTGATGTTTGTGAGGACTTTCTTCAAATCTCCTACACCAGTGGCAAGGAGCTGCATCTCTCCCAACCCCTTATGGACTTGTTCCAACCTTTCACTGACCTGCTTGAAAGATTCGCCAAGCCGCTTTTCCAGTGTTCCCTGAAGTTTCTCATCCACGGTAGCCCGCATCTGATCCAATTGCTTTGCGTTATCTTCCTGAATCGACTTAAGCCTTTCTTCCACTGCCGTCTTGAGTGAGTCCAGTTTCTGCTGATTCGATTCCGTCAGTCCAGTTAGTTGGCTGGAGAATGAAGCCATCTGTTTCTGTTGAGAATCGGCCATGCCTGTCATGCCCTTGAGCACAGAATCATTGAAATTTTTCAGAGACCCGCTGACATCTTCACGCATTGCTTTGGCGCTGGCCGTGCTTTCAGTCTGGATTTGCTTCAAACGCTCATCGATAGTTGCCTTTTGCCCTTCCAGCTTCGCCTCTGTCACGCTAGTAAGTTTCGCGAGCTGATCAAGAACATCCCTGAGTTGATTACGCTGATTTAATCCTAAATCATTGAGGGTCTTCACCAACGTCTCACTGAAATCCTTCAGGGAACCTGTAACTTCCTCGCGGGCCTTTTGAGCCGCGTTACTGGATTCTTCACGCATTTGGTCGAGTTTCTTACCACTGTCTTCCTGCATTGCGAAAAGTCTCTGTTCAACAATTTCCCTCATTGTGCCAAGCTTTAGTTCGTTGGTCTGGGTAAGTTTGTCGAGTCGTTCCGAAAAAACATCCAGGTAAGATTTCTGGGAATTGGCCATTTGTCCCATGTTATTTACAAGTGAGTCATTGAACCCTTTAAGTGTATTTCCGATCTCTTCACGCAGGCTCTTGGAGCTGTTTGTCAAATCCTGACGGACCTGATCCAGCTTTTCATCCGTAGTTTGTGTAAGACTACCCAGTTGTCTGTATATTGTGTCACTTATGCCTTTCAGAGTGTTCGAGAGTTCCTCGCGGGATTGTCGGGATAAGTTGGCCAGTTCTTCCCTGTTGTTCGCAATTTCTTCCCTCACGGCCCGTTCCACTCGTTCATATGATTTTTCCACTGTAGATAAGGCCTGTTCTATCGGGCCTAGGTCAACAGATACTTTGCGAAACATTTGGACAATCTGGATGATGATTATCACCCCGAGCAATGTCACCATAATTATGGGTAGAAAACTTTCCATGGTTTATCCTAACGGTTTAAGTTATCGTTATCGGTCATGAGCTGCCGGCATTTTTTCCAGGCCATCAATTATACACTCCAATCACAAAAATGGAACAAATCATGAACCCTACCTTGATCGAAGTCCCGTGATTCTTTGTGTGTCTCTTTATCATTTTCGCCGCTTCCTCTACTTTGACTATTAGAGCAGCTTTGCACTTATGCCGCTGTCCATTTTTCCCAGACCATAAATGTTTGGATTGCTGTTGACAGGAGACGAGGGGCAGTGGTACGCCCTTGAAACTTTGGGAGAATGCTTTATCATACTCAGGAGCCGCGGATCGTGTTTCTCGTGCGGTCATGATCTGAAACAGGATGGGCTTTTGATGTTAGAAATACCATCAACCGACTGGTCGGGAGTCCCAAGGCCCTCGAAATTCGAGCCGCAGGAAAATTCTTAATGGGAACAGTGCAAAAAAAATAATGAAAATAGCTTTAGTAATTCCAGGAATCAGCTCTAAATCTGAAAGGAGTTTCTATGATTTTAAGTTTGGAACCAGATTTCTTTTTTCCAGAAAACATATTTCCTGTCTCCTTGCTATACCATCCCTGATATCACTGACTTCGCCACAACACGAGATCAGGATTTTCGACGAAAATATCGAAGATATAGATTATAGCTGGAAAGCAGATCTTGTAGGCATAACGGCAAGGACGATGTTTGTCAACAGGGCCTATGAGATATCCGAGAACTTCCGGGCAAGAGGAATAAAAACCGTCTTGGGCGGCATACATCCTTCCATGTGTCCTGAAGAAGCTCTTTTACACTGTGATAGCGTTGTCGTTGGTGAGGCTGAAGAGATTTGGCATACGGTCCTGCAGGATGCCGAGAATGGCCAATTGAAGAGACTTTACAGAGCGGAGAAGTTCGCCGATCTCACGGCGGCTCCCATACCCGATAGGGCGCCACTTTCCAGAAAACGATACCTCCTGGATCTTGTTCAGACCACAAAAGGCTGCCCATTCGACTGCGAATTTTGCTCAGTCCATGCGTTTGACGGACAGACGATTAGAAGCAAAACCGTAGAGCAGGTCATCCGGGAGATTCAGGGCATCAATAGTATTCATACCACTTACAAGAAGAAAACCTCGATATTCTTTGCCGACGACAACATTATGGCGAACAGGAAATTCGCCAGGGAACTTTTCCTGGCCCTCCAGCCATACAACATCAACTGGATGTGTCAGGCGTCTATCAACATTTCACGGGAGGATGACCTACTAGAATTAATGAGGAACAGTGGGTGTGGGGCAATTTTTGTCGGCCTGGAATCAATATCCGAAGAAAACCTCGCGATGATGCACAAGGGAGTTAATCAACGATATGAATATATGGAGGCAATCCAAAAAATACAATCCTACGGGATACTGGTTCACAGCTCCTTCATCGTGGGTTACGATTTTGATACCCAGTCGACATTTGATGAACTCATAAATTTTATTCAGGAATCAAACCTGCTCATGCCTTTGATCAATATTCTCACCCCATTACCAGGAACAAGGTTGTACAAACGCTTTGAAGAAGAGGGAAGGATCCTGGACAGAGACTGGAACAAATATGACACGCAACATGTTGTCTTTAAGCCTGCGAGAATGTCGCCAGACGATCTGTTACAGGGGTACCGGAAGGTCGTGAAATCAGTCTATTCTTTTGACTCGATATTGACAAAGCTGCGTTACTACTGGGATGTGGACTTCTGGAAACGTTCCAACCAGGCCGACCCGGTGAAGTTCGTTTACCGCCTTCTGTTCGCAGTTCGACTTGCCTCGTTACTGATTACCAGTAACAAGGACAGCGCAAAGTTTATCATGAAAATATTGCCTCATGTGTTTGACAAACGGGTAAGAGTATCCACCATCCTGGCATTAATGAACAACAACGATTTTGCTTCTAGCCTATGAGCCTTTAGCAATCCCGTGGTCAAACCCCTGTTAGGTGATGGTAGGTGTTTGCAGTTGCAAACACCTACCATCAGGTTTGAGGGACCACAGTCGCTATTGAGGAGGTGGGTCGGGGTTAGCGTGTGGCGTGCCGAGGTAAGGGAAACCCTTGAGGAGATCTGTGTGCGGCTTGAGCCCGTCGGGTGGGATCTTGCCTTTAGAGAGCATGGATAGACGGTGCGCAACTATGTGGTCGGTCAGTAAGCGGCCGTTTGGGTACCCGCCAGGCTTAGCGGGGTTGAAGCTCAGCATATCGGGCAGGAGCCCCTCGGCGTCGATCGCGGCCCTGGCCTCTTCAACGGTGTAGTCCCCGACGTGTTGTAACACATGGATGAACAGGTCCAGGAAACGCTCCCGGTCATGAGCAGGCTCGCTCCTGTCGAATTCCGGCTTGGTTTCATCGGTGTTGAAGAAGTTCGCAAGCGTCGGGTGGCCGGCGCGATCGACGGGAACGAGCTTGCCGTCACGGCGAATGCTGACCCTTCCCCACACACGAACCGCAGGGTTGGCGCCAAGAAGACTCGTCGGTAGCTCAAACGCCATGCTGAAAACGTTATAGTTTGCGAAAAGGTCTTTGCGGGTCCACCTGCTCGGATCTGGAGCGCCCTCTAGGCCAGTGAAGTTCTTTCCGCCCTTGTGGTCGAACATATTCAGGATTCCAGCAAAGTCGATGAAGAAAGCGTCGCTGCGGAGTCCGACGAAGAAAGTGTAGGGGCCCGACTTGTTGATGTGCGGCTCGGGGCCGAATGACACCTCGATGTCTTTGAAGATCGGTTCCCCTGCGGGCTCAGCCTTACGGGCATCTGGACCGGTTGCCAGGTAAACGGTAGCACGCTGCCGACCGTCTTGCGGTTCGGAGAACACCAAGCTGAGTGCGACGTCGGTCTCGGCGTCGCCGTCGTTGTCTATGTTGATCCGGTATACGGCGTCGGGGTGGAAAGCCGCCGACTTGGCGAACGAATTACAGTTGAGAATTAGCACGGTCCTCGAAGCGTCAGTCGGTACCTGGAATGCGTAGAGATCGGTTAGGTCAAGTCGAGTGTCCCCTTCAGGGGGACCGAGGTTAAGTCCTGTAAAGTGGTTAGACATGGTATTCTCCTTTCAC
>JARLHM010000254.1 GCA_031292235.1 Syntrophaceae bacterium
ATTCTGATGGAGAATATACCCCAGAACCGTTGCGCCATGCAAGAACAAAATGCAATTAATTATCATAATATCAAGATGTTGTACCAATTAGGGTCTCTGTAAATTGGGGAGCGTCAGGCTAAGTCCGACAGACTCCTAGGGCTTATTCAGACATTTTCATTGCCGAATCCCCTCAAGGTATGTATGGAGTTAGAGGGAGATATGTGGAGTTGAATCTATGGAACTGTCTCCATATAATCATGAATTGGGCACAGATTGAAGTTATTCGGCTTGGGGTTCCGGCACCGAACGCGCAGTTTTTATTGCTTCTACGATGGCCGCGTTTGAAAAGGGTTTAGGAATAAAGTGGACGATGAGACCTGTTCTTAGCGCCTCCTGGATCTTGTCATCATGTTCGTAATAATACCCTGAAATCATAATTAATTTTGTCGACGGATGTGATAATTTGATCAGACGCGCTATTTCTAAACCTTCCATATCCGGTAATTTCGCGTCGAGAAAAGCTATCTCTAATTCTGTTTTAGGGGCCAGAGCTAACGCTTCGGCGCCTGTTGAAGCCTTGAGAACGTTGAAGTTGTGACTCCTGAGGACACTCTCCAGGACCCATAACATGTCAGGTTCGTCGTCTATTACCAAAATCGTGGGGATTGACGCCATTTGTTTTTAAATCAACCTCAAAACATCGGTAGGCTCACACAAAATGTGGACCCTTTACCTTCTTCGCTATCGACTTCAATTTTACCAAGGTGCTGCTTTACTATGATTGAATGGCAAATGGAAAGCCCCAAGCCTGTGCCTTTGCCAACTAAAGCGGAAGTATAGAACGGGTCAAAGATCCTTTCCAGGTCCTGTTTTGCGATACCTACTCCGGTATCCGATATTTTTACACAAGCTTCAGTTTCGGTTTTTTCGACATGAATGTTGAGTTCTCCTCCTTCGGTCATCGCGTTCAAACCGTTTAAGAACAGATTCACAAACACCTGCTGCAAGAGGTTGGCGTGCCCCAATACCCAGGCTTCACGGGTGCGATTTTCAACCGAAACCTGGACTTTTTGTATCTTGGCTTGATTGACAACAAGCTTGATAGCGTCATTGAGGACCGACACAACGTCCAATTGTTCCATATCGCTGGATGAAGAAGGCCTGGCGAATTTAAGGAGGTCTTGAATGATCGTTGACGCCTTCTCGATCCCTGACAAGATCTTATGAACACAAACGTTACTGAATTCTGGATCTATAGAATCTTCCAATAAAAATTGCGCTGAAGAATAACTCACTGCCAGAGGATTTCTAATTTCGTGCGCTATTCCACCGGCCATAACCCCTAACGCCATCAGTTTTTGAGACTTCAGCAACTCCATCTCCAATTCTTTTCGTTCCCGTAAATCACGCCCTATCGCGACAATACCGACTGTTTTATTATTCTCGTCTTTCATTCCTGAAAAGATCCAACCAATCGGCAAACATTGATTGTTCTTGGTATTCAGGTCCCATTCACCAACCTGAGATTCCCCCTGCCCAGCCACCTTTTTTAGGATCCTGCGTATTTCCAGTTGAAGCTCCGGTTGGAAAAGGTCAAAAAATGACGCCCCGCAGATTTCATGAGAACGGAACCCTGTTAATCTTTCGGCCGCCGTGTTCCACGTTAGGACTATGCCATCTGAATCTGTCGAGAGAATTATGTCCCACGCGCTTTCAACTATCCCTGCCAGGTGCCTCTGAGCCTTAACAACCTCCTCGCCCAGTCTTATTTGTTCAGTCACGTCGTCCATTAACAGCATTACATTTTCTACTTGCCCCTGCCATAAGAACGGCAAGATGCTGTAGTAATAGACGCGCAGCGGAACACCTGGCGCCCTGTAAGTCATTCGTCCACCACGTGTAGTCATTTTGTGATCGAAGACCTGCCTCACCCGGGCAGTGATGTCCATGAATTCAATGAGAGGCTCGGGCAGGAGGTCCTGCAGTCTGGCGCCAATTGCCTGTTCACGCAATTTGCGGTTCTTTTCCAGAAAATTTCTGTTTGCCGCGACAATTCTCATTTGACTGTCTATCAACAAGACTGATGATGGTATAGCTTCCAATAGCATCTCAAAAAGCTTGGCATGCCTGCTAAAACTCTCCCGTTCCGTGCCTCCCGTCGCCTCAGGTTCCATCTTCCACACCTCTTTTTCCAATGCTGGTTGAAGTAGACTGAGAATTAAACTTTTGAAAATGATTGTTAGTCTATGAAACGACGAAATTGTATGGGGGCCACGGGCCACTTAGCAACATCTTGCCCGTGATCAAACATTTAAGTTCCCGGAATTTGACTCTAAATTCTTGGGTTAGGTCTTTTCTGACAAGAAAATATAGCGAGATCAAGATCAGGTTCTTGTTATTCTGGACCTCCGGCAATCTCGACGCTTCGCTCTTGAAATTCGTAAACAGCCCGTCAAATTCTTTCGAGCACTTTTCAGCGAATTCCTTTTTCTGATCTTGAATCCATGATTCCGAGGAGTAAAGCGCCCAACGCTTTTTCAGATATGACATCCCAGGGTTTGAAACATCCGAAGCCCCTGAAAATTCGGTATCGATTTGTGGCGAGTCCACATTCAAAGGTTTGGCCTTGACGAGCCTTATTCCCATTTCGACCATTCCGTCCAGTCTGGATAGCAATTTTGTGTAATTATCGTTGTTTTGTTCAAGCATAGCGATAACTTCTTTTTCGTCATTAAAAAGAGTCTTGAACCTGAAAGGGATTATCGCCACTCGCTCGAATAGGGCTTCTATCGCCTTGTGATAGGTTATCATAGAAGTCACATCGAAAGATGTTTGTAAACTGTCAAAATCAGAAACCGCGGCGCACAGGTGTGAACCATTCAAGAAAATGATCGGCTGGGCACCAACACCGATAATTGGTTCATCTTCCCGAAACTTTTTCGGATCCATGACGCAGTAAAGAATCTGCTTCATTAATTATACTCCCATATCAAACTGGGAACAAACGAATATGGGGGCCATGGTCCAGAAATTCTCAAAGAAATTCCATCTTCTGAAGAATTCGAATTAAAATCGTTTACTATCGACATAAATTCGTCAGATCGCGCCTTTTCAACCAGGAAGGCCCAGTTTGCGACTATCTGGCGACCCTCCTCAGTGGAATCATCTATGACGATTTTACGTTTCCTCGAGCTATGAGAAATATTTGACAAGACTGTGGAGATCCCAACTAGACGGCTTCTAAGTCGCTCTGTGCTGTTTTTATCAATTTCTGAATTTAGCTGTTTTTCCTTGAAATAGCGCGCTCCATTGCTGAGGCTCGCTAGTTGCTGGAACCGTGCGGCAAATTCAGTTTCCATTAGTCGCTTTTTTGTTTGGAGATTTTCCCAGTAAACTTTAACACCCAATTCATTCTTATCCGATGTCAGGGATAGGAATTCCGAAATATCTGAAAGATTGTCACGAATAAATCTTTCGAGATTATCGCGACTAGAAAAGAGCACACCGAACTGAGCAGGCAGGATCGGGCCAAATTCCGATATCTTTTCAATAGCCCGTTGATGATTTACGGCGCGAGGCGCTACCCATTCTATGTCCTGCAAACGAAGTTCGGCTTCTTCGCCTACAAATTCAGACAACGGCACATTTGACACAACAGCGTTGATGTCTGAGAATTCTTCCTGAATCACTTTGTGATCAGGCTCAAGTCCATCGATTTCGAGATCTCCAGGCAAGGTCCCTTTCGGAACAAAACCAAACACATATAGCGCCAGATTCATTAGAATTACCATTTTCAGGGAGAAACCATATGATTCAGTTTAAGCGGCGGCTTCGTCAATCGCTTCATTAAGGTCTTCTTCCGTCAATTCGACTTTGACAGGCTTCTCGGGATTTTTTCTGATTTTCTGAACAGCCCGTCTTACAGCCTTTAAGGCCGCCTGGTTGCACACTCCGGCGATGTCTGCCCCCGCAAATCCCTCGGTTTTTGAAGCCAGGGTTTTAATATCGACCTGCTTTACAAGAGGCTTATTCTTAAGATGAACAGCGAAAATTTCTTCGCGATCCTTTTGATCAGGCGCTAGAATCTCGAAATGTTCATCAAACCGGCCAGTCCTTAGGACCGCTGGATCGAGCATGTCCGCTCGGTTTGTCGCGGCCAGGATCAACACCCCTTTAAGCTCCTCTATACCATCCATTTCCGCCAAGAACTGGCTTAACACTCTTTCGGAAACATGGGAATCGGAGGCCGTTCCACCGCGCGCGGGTACCAACGCGTCAATTTCGTCAAAGAAAATGATGCACGGTGAGGCTTGCCTGGCTTTCTTAAAAACTTCGCGAACCCCTTTTTCCGATTCACCAACATATTTGGAAATCAGGGCCGGCCCCTTTACCGATATGAAGTTCACCCGACTCTCGTTGGCTATGGCCTTGGCTACGAGCGTTTTTCCGCAACCCGGCGGGCCTGACAGCAAGATCCCCTTGGGAGGCTTTACTCCAGCTTGAGTAAAAATTTCGGGATACTTTAGTGGCCACTCTACAGCTTCTATAAGCCTTTCCTTAAGGTTGGAATGCCCACCAACATCCCCCCATTTTACATCAGGGACTTCAACAAAAACCTCTCGAATTGCAGATGGCTCAACTTCCTTTAGCGCTGTCATGAAGTCGTCCATAAGGACTTCCAGCCTTGCAAGTTTCTCGTAGGGAATTCCCGCCATACCAAAATCAATGTCCGGCATCAGGCGCCGCAGACATATCATGGCGGCTTCCCTGCACAGGGCCTCCAGGTCCGCTCCCACAAACCCATGAGTGATTTCAGCCAGGTGAGACATGTCAACATCGCTGGCTAGCGGCATACCTCTGCTGTGAATTTCAAGGATCTCCTGCCTGCCATACTTATCCGGGATAGGGATCGCGATTTCTCTGTCGAACCTACCCGGTCGGCGCAATGCAGGGTCAAGAGCGTTTGGTATGTTGGTGGCCGCGATTACGATAAGATTTTGCCGCTTGTTCAATCCGTCCATGAGCGCAAGCAACTGGGCGACCACGCGTTTTTCTACATCTCCGACTACCTTTTCCCGCTGTGGGGCTATAGCGTCTATTTCATCGAGAAAGACTATGCTGGGACCTTGAGCCGCAGCGTCAGCGAATATTTTTCGAAGGTGGGCTTCGCTCTCCCCATAAAACTTGTGAATAATTTCCGGACCACTGACCGTAAAAAACTTGGCGTCAGTCTCATTCGCGATGCTGCGCGCTATCAGGGTCTTGCCGCAACCCGGGGGTCCATGTAACAAAACGCCTTTCGGAGCGTCGATGCCAAGTCTCTCGAAGACCTCCGGATAACGCAACGGCAGTTCAATCATCTCCCTAATTCGGTGAAGTTGGGGTTTTAGCCCTCCAATGTCCTCATAGGAGATGGTGCGCCCCGCTTTGGCCTCCCCGGATTTTCCCACTACGAGTTGAGTCGTTGGATTAATCAGTACAGGTTCTTTAGGAGATACACTCTCAACTGTGAAGTCAGCCGACCGGCTCCCAAAAAGGGTAGCCTTAACCATGTCGCCTTCCATTACAGGCAGTCCGTCCAGCAAGCTCCCAATGTACTCCAGATCCCGTTCTGAAGGCTTCACATTCACAGGCGAAAGGACCACTCGATCCGCGGGTTTGGCGAGAATCTTTTGGACTGAGACATTTTCATCCAGACCAGCTCTGGCGTTCTGGCGGGAAATGCCATCAAGCTGGACCCGCGCCTGACCCCTTAAATCCTTGTAAGCGGGCATGGCCTTACAAACTGTGCGCCTCTTGCCGACGATTTCGATAATATCGCCAACATTTGCCCCTAACTTTGCCATGTCTTCAGGGTCCATCCTGGCGTAGGCTCGCCCCATGTCCTTGCTCAAGGCTTCAACGACTTTTAATTTCATAGGCTCATCGATATTTTTTCCCATTTTCAGCCTCCAGGTCTAGCTGAGAAATTTAATTTCAAGCATGCCATTGTTGCAGGAGATCGTCATTTTGTCCTTATCGCAAATCCTTGGCAATAAGATTTCTTTATGGTATTTCTTGTCGCCCTTTGAGGCTGAGATCGTCAACACATCATCCTTCAAATCAATTTTCACGTCTTTAGGTCCTATCCCAGGTGTTTCAGCTATAACCAGGACGTGATCATCTTCTTCGAAAACATCCACAAGAGGCTCTCGTACTTCATGCACTACAGTGCGTCCGGACTCTTTGTCCTTGGTAACATTTCCAAACGGCTCAACCTTGATCTGGTCAGATCCCTTTTTGTCCAGTCCAAACTTAACATTGAAACCATAGACAGCCTTCATTTCTTTGCTTCCCTGGAGATTCGGAAATTCCCCGGAGGCTTTAAGTTCCTTGCCCTTCTCAGCTAGGTCCGCAAGTTTCTGGACGAGGTCTGACAGACCGCCGAGTATACCTCCTACGTTGGACCCAACTACATCATCTTGCGCTTGGTCTCGTGTCTTTTTTGCCATCATTCTTCCTCCGAATACAGCTTTATGCCGTATTGCTTGATCTTTGAGTGGATTGTTTTGTAATCGATTTGCAACAAACGCGCCGCTTTCGCCTTATTGCCTCCGGTTTTTCGTAAAACCTTGGCTAAGATTCTACTCTCGACATCCGCCGTGGTTTTCTGCACAATCTCTTTAAGTGATAGCCCCTCCCAGGCGTCACCTTCGACACAGACGCCTGAATCAGCCGCCACTGGCACCGCTTCGTCCGAATCCAGGACAAGGCTCTCCGGACTTACCCATTCGTCGGATTGCAGGACCGCCCGTCTTATAGCCGCTTTCAACTGCCGGACATTGCCGGGCCATGAATAGCTCTCTATGAGATCCAGAGCTGACTTCGAAAAGCCTAGGACGTTTTTGTTCAATTCTTCGTTCGTAGCCATCCTGAATCGGTCCGCCAGATAAACGATATCTTCCTTCCTGTCCCTAATGGGCGGGATGACAATCGTGAACTCGCTAAGCCTGTAAAACAAGTCCCGGCTGAAACGTCCCAGGGCCACTTCTGTATTCAGGTCCTTATTTGTAGCTATTATTAGGCGAACATCCATGGTTATCGGATGTCTCCCCCCTACTCTAAAGAAAGTCTTCTCCTGAATCGCTCGCAGGAGTTTTGCCTGGCAACTCAAAGGCATGTTGGATATTTCATCCAGGAATAGGGTCCCTCCGTGGGCCATCTCAAATTTTCCGGCCCTGTTGGCGATAGCGCCAGTGAAAGACCCTTTCTCATGACCAAAAACCTCTGATTCAAAAAGCGTTTCAGGGATGGCCCCACAATCCACTGGAACCATGAGTTTGTTGGATCTTGCGCTGAACCCATGTATGGCTTGGGCTACCAATTCTTTTCCTGAACCAGTTTCTCCCTGAATCACAACCGAGAAATTTGAACCGGCCACGAGATTCAAATCCGAAATAAGTCGATCAACATTCGCACTCGGCCCCATTATCTTTTTGAGTTCACCCAAAGTTAAGTCAGGTTTCCCTCTTGGTTCAGTCTTTTTAGTTGAAGTCCGTCTCTCGGAAATTGCTGTTCTGATCTTCTGCACAAGGGCGTTGTTGTCCAATGGCTTGGGCAAATAGTCATAAGCGCCCTCCTTGATGGCTTCAACGGCGTCATGAATCCCTGAATATGCCGTGATCATTAGCACGGGCAACGTGGGATTTAATTTCTTGACCCTTCGCAAGACTTCGATCCCGTCCATTCCCGGCATTCGCACATCCAAAAGCACAATGTCCGGCAGGCCAAGGCGAACCATCTCGAGCGCCATCTCGCCATCGTGGGCGACAAGCGCTGTAAACCCCGCTTTTTTTACAACTCGGAACAAGATGTCGCAGAAATCCTTTTCATCATCGACGATTAGGACCCTGGCGCCTGTGGCTCCCATTTGAACATTCTCCAATAGGCGGTTTCCCGATTCCTAAAACTAGTTTTCCGTCATCCCTTGACCAAAGGGTTGTTAGGAGCAAGTGTCTCGATATCAGGGTTAAGCAAGGGAATCACATTGTGGAGCGACCCTATAAACAAAATCCCTATTTCTCCTGGTTTAAGGGTCGCGTTGATCCTTTTAGCTATGAATTCATCTCTCATTTTCAAAATCTCCTCTGCCTTCAGCTTCTGCGCTTCATCCCCGTCTGATGGCTCGGACCCATTGAAAGTTTTAGTGGCGAGATTGTATTCCTCCAACAGAAGACCGGGAGATTCGGTTCCGACCAACGTTGCTCCCTTCTCAACCAACTTCTTGAGAAGTTCATGATTACGGCTTCCTGCAGAAGCCAGTTTGTTTACAATCTCCAGATCGTTTCCTCTGTCAGATAACGGTAATCCGTCTTGATAGACCTTTGTTTTGGGATAGGGGAGATTTAAATTATCGACAGCGGTCTCAAGATCTTTCCAAAAACGCTCTATGAGATCTCTTTTTCTTTTCCATGCTTGCAAGCCCATCTTTTTGATATACGCCATTTTTATGGCTTCGCTCAAAGCGCCCATGTCCGCTTCCGTATGGACTATGGGAATGTAAAATAGCTTCCGATCCCCATGTCCATTTGCTTTTGTAGATGACAAATTAAAACCACTCCATCAAAATCATCATAATATGGAACAACTTCTATGGAAATCATTCCATAGTTTTCTGTTATACCACACAAGTTGAACTTTCTCCTGTATAAGATAATTCCGATTGAACGGAATCCATCATGGAGTGGTCTTAATATTAAGAAAATAAAGCCCCGGGGGCAGCGTTAAAAGAGGGGACATGGGAACCCGGAGCTTTTCATGGAATTACAACAGGAAAAATTTTGATGGAACAGATTTAGAAAGAAGCAAGTTCAGTGCCATGCCTTCATAAAGTATGAGCTTTCAATGCCTATCGTTTTTTGAGAATCGAAGTGAGGCCTGATAATGAAATTAACTATTCTTGGGAGTGGGACAGCGACACCATCCCTTCATAGAAACTCTTCCGGCCTGTTCATTCAAACGTCTAATCTCAAGATAATCGTGGATATGGGGGCAGGCACGTTAAGACGCATGTGTGAAGCCG
>JARLHM010000255.1 GCA_031292235.1 Syntrophaceae bacterium
ATCGTTGCACATATTATGTTAGAAAATAATCACATGTAGCTTGACGTCAACCTGTCTCCCTCTAGGGACGAGCCAGGTATTAAATTTAGGTAGTCATATATCAGAAACAGGTCAACGGACAGTTTGATTTAGGAGGCGGTAAGTTGGCAGAGAAACAATTCAAATATTTTCGACAAGATTTTCACCCACTAACAGTGAAACTGCGCCATATGGAGCTGTATATCAATTTCCTCGATTCCTGCGTCGAGGTCAAAAACATCATGGATATTTCAGCGCTCACCGACCTCGATAAGATCGAACTGGACGCTCGGGACTTGGAAATAGTTAGTGTCTCATGGGAACAGTCCCCTTCAGGTCTAACCACCGGTGACTCCGCTTTCAAATACTTACGGGACATTAACAGATTAACTGTGATTCCGGATCGGATCATTAGATCAGGGGAAGAATTCAAACTTAGGACCGTTACAAAGTGTGTTCCATCCGACAATATTCTGGAAGGAATCTATAAAGACGTTACCCCGCCGGGAGCGCCCCAACAATACATGTCACAATGTCAACAGTGGGGTTTTCAGCGTATAGCTCCTGTTTTTGACGATTGTCGCGCTAAATGTAGAATGTTGACTACTATAGAAGCCGACGCGAGATACACCAATCTCATTTCCAACGGCGCTATAGATCCTGTCAAGAACCCGGATGGAATTCCCATTCTAAAACCTGGAGACCCTTCCCGAAAGCTCATCACATACAGAAACGACATCCCAATGGCCCCATATTTGTTCATCGTCAGTGTAGGCACATGGGACTCCCTCGTAGATCATGTGACATATGACTCAGGGAAGACAGTCCGCCTGGAATATCTCGTGCCTATCGGCAGGGCGTCAAGCGCGTTGATCCCAATGCAAATACTCAAAGAGTCCATATTGTGGGTTAAAGCAACTCAGGACTACGAATACAAATCAGATGTGTATCGCACCATTTGTATGACCAAGTCGAATTTTGGGGGCATGGAAAATGTGGGGAACACTACCATAGTCACCGACGCGGCGCTCATAGACGAGCACACAACTGACATGTCCCTGTTGTATGCGCATTCCGTTGTTGTTCACGAATTTGAGCACAACCAGTGTGGAAGCGAAACTACCATGGAGACCCCTTTCGACGTGTGGTTAAACGAGGCTTACACTGTTGTTGTAGAAAGAAACTTTTTGGAAGACACTTTTGATCCCACATTCATTCGTCTAAACCAAGTTGATTCAATAAGAAGTCCTTTGCTGGGTCCGCTAGCTATTGAAGACACGGGGAACGCTGGAATTATAGTCAGGAAGGGTTTTAACGACCCGGATGAGCTTATAGACAGCGTCACCTATGTTAAGGCCGCTGAGGTCATAAGAATGTTGAGGATGCTTCTTGGAGCCGCGACATTTAAAAAGGGAAAAGAACTTTACTTTTCAAGATACAAGGACTCAAACGCAAACACGGACCAATTTTTCGAATGTTTTGAGGAAACTTCTGGAAGAGATCTAAAGCAATTTAAGGAATGTTGGCTTTATCGTATCGGATACCCAAAAGTTGCTATTAATACCAAATACGATCCAAAGTCTAGGACATACAGGATAGGCTTTTCTCAACAAAAGTCCGAGTCTGGCGCTTTACCTTTTCACATGCCGGTAGAACTGGCCCTAATAGATCACAATGGAAACATCGTTGAGGGTACCAGCCGGGTTTTCGAGTTCAACTCCCTTGATGCGGAGCTGATTTTCCAAAACATAACAACCGAACCGGCATTTGCTTCCCTAAATCGCGATTATTCTTTTTACGGGACTTGCCATAAACAAAACGAAAACCAGGCCGATCTGATCCGTCAGGTCAGGCTGGAGGACAATCTCTTCAACCGAATCGAGGCATTCCGCAGGTTCACAGACTTACAGAGAGTAAGGCTCCTCAATCAGCCAGACGCTCGAATTGATCAGGGTTGGATCGATCTTTTCGGCGAACTATTGACTAATCGTAACATAGCTTCGTCGGCAAAATCTTTCTTGCTAAGAATAGATGAACAGCCACTGGATAGATCTTATTCGAGTTGGCATACGGAACTGGTTTTCGTTCGCGAAAAACTCACAAGAATGATCAACACGACCTATAAGGCGGAGATTGTCGGGGAATTCGAATCCTTGGACACGTATAAAGAGAAATCGTCCCCTAAAGATGGCATTGAAGACCGCATACTTAAACAGACACTGTTGGAACTTATTGTCGTTGACGACGCCCCTGACAGTCATGCTTTGATTAGAGAGCATTACAAACACGCCACCTCGGCGACAGACAAGATTGGGGCATTGCTCGCCATAAATCGTTCATCCATGAATGAACGAATTGATGTTCTCGAAAGGACTTATCACGACTGGAAAGGGAACCTCAGCGCATACGCCAATTATTTAAGAGTAATTTCGAGTGGGTGGAAAAGTGATCTCTTCGAAACGATTGAGAAGGAGCGAGGTAGGCCCACTTTCGACATTGCAAATCCGACATGGGCGCGTGCTCTTTTCCTTACCATGGCAGGCAACACAAAGAAAATCTGGACTGCTGAGGGGGTGAACTGGGCGACGCGCGTTATAATAGAATTGGCGCCTATGAACACTTATGTCGCTTCAAAACTGCTCAATGTTTTTCAAGATTTCAAAAGAATGAGACCGAACCTCAAGCCACTTGTGGGCAACGCCCTGAAAACCATAATAAACGAGGTTTCTGAAGAAATGAGTCCGACAGTTAACCGACAAGCTCTTTCTTATCTTGAATAATAGACTCCGGCAATAGACGAGGATTCCAAATTTTTGGGGACAAGGTTACGAATCCGGTCAATTACGTTGAGGACTTTTTGCTACGTCTAGTGTTCCCTGCCAGGATTTTTGCCAGGATCTTGGTAAGCTTTGACCCGCTGATCGGTTTTGTAAGGTAGCCGTCCATCCCGGCTTCGCGACACAGATGCTCAGCCTCCTTGTACGCATGGGCAGTCATCGCGAAGATAGGGAGGTGTTTCCCATAACGCTCTTCATTGCGCCGTATCAGTTTGGTCGCTGTAAGCCCATCCATCTCCGGCATTTGGATGTCCATCAGGACAAGGTCAAAATCGCTTTCTGTGACTGCATGGACCGCCATTCGTCCGTTACTGACTACTGTCACTTCATAACCGCTTTTTTCGAGAACCTTCTTAATTAGGTTCTGGTTTACGGGATTATCTTCAGCCAAAAGGACCCGTAATGCCGGGGCGGAAACACCAGCCGCCTTTTCCTGAGGCAATATGACCGCCTCTTTCTGCTCAGGTCTCGTTCTCCAGCCCAAGGCTATCAGAACGCTTTTCTTTAGATCCGCCTGTTTCACCGGTTTCAAGAGGAAATCGATTACGCCAAGTTCTTCAGACTTCCTCCTTTCATTAATATCCGCCGATGATGACAGGAGAATGGATTTTGTACCCGGATTATCGCCCATTCGTTGCAGCAGTTCCAATCCTGACATGCCAGGCAGGCGCTGATCGAGCACGATCAACTGGTAAGGCCGTTGCTCGGCTTGCGCATGGGATAAGCTCAAGAGCGCTTGTTCAGCGTCCGGCGCTTCATCTGTGCAGAGTCCCCACCTGGCCAGATTCTCCACGAGGATGCGCCGATTTGTCGGGTTGTCGTCGACAACGAGCACTCGAATATCACTCGAGTCCACGCAATATTCTTCCTCTAAAGACTGTGCGTCCTCGGTAATTTTTAGAGGTATCGAAAAATGAAAAGAGCTTCCCTGTTCGGGTACACTATGGGCCCAAATTTCTCCACCCATAATGTTAACCAGAGAACTCGATATAGCCAGCCCAAGACCTGTGCCACCGAAGGTTCGCGAAATAAAACCCTCCGCTTGCGCAAAAGGATCAAAAATTGTCTTCAGCTTGTCCTGACGCACTCCTATTCCGGTATCAGAAACAACAAACTCAAGCCACAATTGGTCACGCAAACGCTGTTTACGAAAAACGCGTATGACAATCTCGCCTTTGTTAGTAAATTTTATGGCGTTTCCAACCAGGTTGAGCAAGATCTGTCTTAACCTGAAAGGGTCACCAATCAAAGCCGCAGGCACGTCTGGTTTTACGTCCGAGACCATCTCCAGGCCCTTTTCGTGGGTTTTAGACGCCATAACATCTAAAACTGTTTCAACAACTGTTAGGACAGAAAAGATTTTTTCTTCCAGATCAACCTTACGGGCTTCAATCTTTGAGAAATCGAGGATGTCGTTAAGAATTCCCTGCAGCGCTTCTGCAGAGAATTTCGCAGTCAATAGGAGATCTCTCTGTTCGGTTTTCAATTCGTCATCAAGTACCAGTTCCAAAGTACCAAGAATGCCATACATTGGGGTTCGAATTTCGTGACTCATTCTAGCCAAAAAATCACTTTTGGCCTTGCTTGCCGCTTCAGCGTGTTCCTTTGCGCGGTTGAGCGCTATCTCGATCTCCTTTTGGGCCGAATAATCGGTGCTCAGCACAATCGCTCCCAATAGGCGCCCTTGATCATCGCGATATGGAAACGCCGTGTTGTAGACCCACAATTCTCTCCCGCTTTTGTCACGCCAAACTGTTACTTTTTTATATGGTTTTTCTTCTGAAATCATGAGATCAAGCAGACAGTCGTCGCAAATGTCCCTAACCTCCCTTAACATCTCGGAACAATCTCTACCGATGATGGACTGTTCGGAGCCATCTCCGAAAAGTTCACATGCGGTGACGTTTGCATAAATGATCTTTCTGTCCGTCGAAATAATAAGAATGGTGTCTGTAATTGAGGCAAGTATCTGGGCCTGCTGATAAATTTTCTCCTGGGATTGCTTACGTTCCCTGATTTCAGAGGCAAGTTCATCATTTGCGGCTTCAAGTTCAGATGTTCGCTCATGGATTCTAGTCTCAAGAAGCTTTTTGGCTTCGTGAAGCTCATTGTTCATTTTATTTTGGACATGGAAACTCCTGAACACATAGGCCAACATTAGTCCGAGTCCACTCAATAGAGAAAAGACGAGAAGACCCCATAAACTAACCGAGGGATATTTCGCATACATCACTTCCGGGGAGATTTCTAGAATGGATAGGCCCCCAATTCCTAGGCTACGTGTCAGGCCAAGCACAGGTCCATGAATGAGACCAGTGAAGTTTTTGCGTGGAGTCAAAGATCTTACTTTGTTTAGGTCCTCCAAAGAAACACCGAAAATATCTTTTACACTGGAACCGATGGTCAACTCAGGCCCTGCTATTATTGTTCCGTATCTATCCAGTATCCATTCAGGTTCTTTATTTTTTTGAGTCTCAAACGATCTTACTCTTTTCATAAGAGCCTTCGCAGACAATTCCGTCACCAGAACACCTCTGCGACTCCCCTCATGTGAAACCAAGCCAATCAGATATACTTTACAGTGACTTCCCGCACATTTAACAAGGAATTTCGGTTTCCCGGACGGATCAAGATCAAGTCCTCCAAAGAAGGACTCGTCTAAAGAGCCAATCTCCCTGGAGGATTGAGCATCCGCAAGCACTTTTCCTCGCTCAAAATCGTAATAGGTTATACGAAGGAAAACTGGCAGTTCAGATTCTTTGATTAAATCCAATCTCCTATTGAAATCTGATTCAATTTCAGAGATCAGATCTTTCGAACCATGCTGTGAGAGGGCTTTATCCGC
>JARLHM010000057.1 GCA_031292235.1 Syntrophaceae bacterium
GCCATCTTTTCCATGGGGGCCATCATGCTAGCTTTCCCCTGTATCTGCATCGTGCTGTCAATTTTGAACGCCCCCTTGGTGACAACCCGCTCGCCTTCCTTGAGCCCCTTGTCCACAATGTAATGGTCCCCAACGCGCGGCCCGAGCGTGACTTCACGCAACTCATAAGTCGGGCTGGCGGCCCCGGGGACCTCCACGTAGACTATCGAGCGTTTACCCGTGATAAGGGGCGCAGTATTAGGAATTAGCAAGGGAGATCTAGAATCCTTATCGTCTGCGTAACCATAGGATGAAGCAGGTCTTAACGGCATTTTACTGTCCGGACATATGCCAGGAGTGGGGCTGGCTTCTCTTGGGTGAACAGGACAAATATATTTTCCGGCCCACTCCGGCTTGACAACCCTGCCTTGATCATCTAGTTCAGCTTCCAGTTCTGCGCTGACGAACATTCCAGGTTTCAGAAGATTGTCCGGGTTACGGGCGTCAACCCTAATTTTTACGGACCGAGTCTTTTTATCCAGAGTTGGATCTATGAAGAGCACCTTGCCCCTAAATGTCTTGCCGGGAACGGAGGGAGTGGTGAATGTGATGTCCTGACCATACCGTATCCAGGGAAGATCGGTTTCGTACGCGTCCATTTTGACCCATACGTTAGAAAGGTCATCAATGATAAACATTTCGGTCCCTTCTTTTACAAACTGTCCAAGGAGAGCGTTCTTTTTTGTGACGATACCGCTGATTGGGGCTTTAAGCGTGACATAAAGGGTAGGGCGTTTTTGAGCCTCAATCCTGTCGATTTGTTCACGATCCAATCCATATTGTATCAGCTTCTCTTCCGCTCCCTTGATAAGCGCCGTATCATTTGGATCACTCCTGATGGTCTCAAACAATTCTACCTGCCCCTTGATCAGGGTAGGACTCCATATTTTGACCAAGGGGTCACCCTGGTTAACCTTTTCACCTGTATAGTCGACGTAAATGGCATCAAGCCTGCCATCGATGCGTGAAGTTATTACGGCGGAGCGAGTTTCATCCTCAAAGACCATTCCGACCATTGACACTAAAGCTTTAGCCCTGCTCCTTTTTACTTCCGTGGTTTCGATTTCCGCAAGTTTCTTCGCGGCCTCGGACAGCGTCAGAGTTGTCAGGTTCGATCCATTCGTTGATTCCGAATTTTCGTCTTCAACTGGAATAAGGTCCATACCGCAAATCGGGCACTTGCCAGGTCCGGGCATACGAATCTGAGGATGCATGGAACAAGTCCATATTGTGCTGTGGCCGTGGTTATGGGATTGCTGTTTATTGGTTGGGTCCCCCTCACGGTCAACTCGAACGTCATGGCTTACTGGCGTATTAGCAGTATTTACCGGCGTAGAAACCCTGGAAGAGTAATATCCGATCAAGAAAGCCGCCAAAATTAGTCCTATTGCCAACACTACTTTCTTCTTTTTATGCTTGGTCTTCGAATCAACCGTGTTCATAGGCCCTCCGTGCTATACAGCCAGTTTGATGATAGGAGCTTCTATGGCTTTAAGATGTCCATCCGCCACTTCTATTATTCTGTGAGCATATTCAGCGTTGGTCCTGCTGTGAGTCACCATTACTATTGTCTGTCCTTCGGAATTCAGCTTCATCAAAAGCTTCATGACTTCTTCCGAATTCCTAGAATCAAGGTTGCCGGTCGGCTCATCTGCAAAGAGTATTGGTGGTTCGTTTACAACAGCTCTCGCTATGGCGACCCTTTCCTGCTCACCACCGGAGATCTGGTTTGGAAGCCTGAAAGCTTTGTCTTTAAGACCTATTCTTTCGAGGGCTGCGCGAGCCAGTCTTTTTTTCTCTTTTTCAGAGTGATGCGTTACGGCCAGAGGCAATTGTACGTTTTCAATTACGTTTAGATATGGGACCAACTGAAACGATTGAAAAATGAAACCCATGAATTCGCGTCTAAAGTCAGCCAGTTTGTTTCGTTTCAGGGAATAGATATCTATTCCTTCAATTTTTATGAATCCACTGGTTGGACTGAGTAAACCTCCCAACATGGACAGAAAGGTGCTTTTTCCGGACCCCGACTCTCCCATAATTGAAATGAATTCACCCTGTTCAATTGATAGATCAATTGAGTCAACGGCGACTATTTTAGAGTCGTTTTCTCCAAATTCTTTCCGGACATTCATTGCTTCTATATAATTCATAATTGTCTCCTAAAGGGTGCGTAACGCTTCACTTGGGTCCATAGCCGCTGCGGATCGAGCAGGGTAGAAAGAAGCTAGCAAACCCACCAACACCGCAAGGAATATCGAACCGACCGCCATGGTGTAATCAATCGTCAAATTTGGAGCATGGTCTGAAAGGGCCCTTAGGGTCCCATATGTCACCCCAATTCCCAGTAGATAGCCCAACAGACCGGCCGAAAAGGAGACAACAAAGGCCTCGAGTAATATTATTTTCATTATGTGAGAGCTACGGAAACCAATAGCGCTAAATATCCCAATTTCTCGTGTCCGTTCATTAACGCTCCCCATCATTGTAACGAAGACAACCATAGCGCCAACGAGCAACACAAGTCCCGAGATTCCCAGCGAGAATTTCTGAAAATGATTCAGAGCGTCCATCCTGCCTGCCACTACTTGTTGAACCGCAGTCACTTTACCAGTCGGAATGATGCCTGAGATTTGAGTGACAATGTCTGAAATAGGGCAGTTTTTGCACAATGCCGCAATCTCAACCATTGAAACTTTGCCTTCTTTCTTGAAGATTTTCTGGGAGACCGGGAGTGTCATGAAAACCAGGCTGTCATCCTGCGACCCTGTAGTATCGAGGACACCAGAAACCCAGAATTCCGAGCCTTTTATATCCAATCTTGAACCGACGTTAGCTCCGAGTTTTACGGCCGCTTCTCGACCTAAGATCAATTCGGAGTCTGATTTCGGAGTTGTTCCATTAATTACCCACCACTTTTTAAGGGCAAGTTCAGAAGGAAAGTCAACCCCAACAGCAAGGGCCTTTTGCCCATTCAATTCAAAAACATCGAGGACCTTGGGGCTTACCAGCCTTATGTTAGCCGCATTGTCTATCGTCTTTATCTTGGCTAGGTCTTCTTGTGAAATTTCCTTCTGATCGAAGGACAAGCCCCCTAGATCAATGCCTCCATAGTTGAGTGAAAGCCCTTCAGATTTTGGTATAATCAGAATGTTCGCTCCGAATTCGTCCATCTTATGGACCATATCTTCGGCCAAGGATCGTGTTATCGATAACAACGCCACAACAGAGGCCACACCAACGAGTAACCCCATAACCAGAAAACATACTTTGGCTTTCCGGCGCCTCAGATTATTAATCGCTATGTTATGCAGCTTCATTAGTGAGCCCTTTCTACTGGAAGTATTTTGCGCCGGCTAAGACGTCTTGCTGAGTGATAAACACTTTGCTATCTTTCAAGGTTCTTTTCAACGCAGAAGGATTGCACCCGCCAGTTACCTCGTTGACCTTGTCACTCTTAAATTTACGGCCACAGTTGATACAGATCATATTATTACCTTGTTGCACGTAGCCCTTTTGCGCTCGATAGCAAACTTCGCATGCGTCGAATGCCGCCCTGATGACACCGTCCGAACTCTTGATTACAAGAAAACGTATCGATTGATTCGGTGACACTTTGTAACTGAAATGTTTTGCTTTGCCGTCTTGAAACTCTGAAACCGGGAAAGAAAAAATACCACCTTGGGGCTGGACATCAATGGCCGGGACAGTAAAATTTCCGGCGTACGTGTTTGTTTCAGCAATTAAAGAAATAACGGCCAGGCTGATTAGCAGAAATACTATGGGCATTGCGGCGATTTTAGTTAGGGCGCTGAAATTTTTCATTTTAGATTTACCTTTCTTAAAAAATCATTTTAATATGAAAACTTAATGGGATTGATTTACGAGACGCTTAAAGTCAGTGTCCGACGCGATCATACGCGGCCAGAAGGTTTTCCAGTCGTCTTGTCCTGAAACAGCAAGGATTTTCTCACAGATGCCAGGGTCAAGAATTGTCACGACTGAATCTTTGAACAGACCGACAACTAGCTCGATTGTCTTCTGCCGTCTTTGGCCAGGATCCTGGATTTCTTCAGGAATCTTTTCTTCGAACAGCTTTTGAATCCCAAGGCGTTGTCCAACTACTTGTGAAAACTTCTCCAAAGATCCGAATTGTTCTTTGACTTTCTGTTTCAACTCGTCTTCGGTCATGGTCTGTCGTTCCATTATATTTTGTATTTCAGCTTCTACTTCCTGAGGTTGAATGATCACATTCTCCTTGTCAGCGGCCTGTAGCAGGATTTCCTTTCCAACCGTAGAGAAAAACACTGAAGGCAAATCGGATGATCCGGGGGATTTTAGATCGACATTCAGAGGGGTTTTTAGATCAGGCATCAAGATTGGCCGGTCGTTTACTCTCGCGATTACAACATCATTTTGTGCTGCGGAAGCGGGTTTGAAAAGGCCATCCGATTTCACCGGATACCCGGCTTTCTCTATCACCTGTTCGATTTGCCCCGGGGACGTCTTCTTGTCATAGAATTGTACTGTAATTTCTCTGCCGGCGAGGCTTATGTCCGTGCCCACAACTCCAGGCGCCTTTTCCGTAGCTTCCTTTATCGTAATCGCACATGCGGGACAAATCATGTTGTTCACAGTAAAACGAGACGCTACAAGATCGCCGGAAAGCGCTCGATAAACGGAATATCCACCTGCCGCAGCAACAGCAAGGACGATAGATCCTACTAGGATTGTCTTTAGTTTTCGTGTGGTTATCTTTTTCTCTTTGTTTTGTAAAGTATCGAGAGAAATCTTCTTCATTTGTCTTTCGTCAGACATGTTTTGACTCCTTGGCAGACACTAATTTTTCACAAAACTGACCGAGATCTTTTTATAAGATCCTATTCAGTTAAATAAGTGATGTATAATTAATAGGTTATAATTGAGATATTGAAGGCGGACTTATGGAATCAAATACGAAGAGAACAATGCAGGAGGAAAGTTTGATCGGGAGGTGAAATGGCTGGTTCTTCAAAGGAACGCTGAAGCTGGTTCCTCGTAACCATAACTGAGTCAATGAGAATGGAAGATGCCGAGTCAGTCTTGTCAACGCGATCGCATTTGACATTCTCGGATATACCAACCAATTGGAGATGTTTCAGGCAGGAACAGTGACCGCAATTCAAATTTGTCGTCTTTGTGAAAGCGTAGGTCGATTCATTTGAAGGATGGCGCATGCCGCAGCAGCCTTGCGCTTGAGTCTTTTTATTTGAACAACATGAGTCCATTTGAGGCGGAGACTGATCCGCGTCCAGGGCGTCGCCCAGGCAGGAATGAGCCATGGTTTTGCAACAGCAGGGGATAGCGGAAGAAGGCGACACAGTCATCCCAATGAATGACACACAGTAAAAAATCACAAGAACTTTTTGAAACACCTTCATTTGTCGCCTTTTGGAATTCTCTACTGAATTAGTCTAGTTCCAAATATCCGTTTGTCAAGCGGTTTGTCTTATTGTCTGTGAATATTCCAAGTTTTGTTGATTGCTCGGAACCAGCCGAGGCATTCTTTCGATGATTACAATTAAATTTCATATATGTTACCGACAGGACGTCAAAATCCAGCGCGGACCGAAAAGTTTTTTTGAATGACTCCTTGCTCGATTGACCCGTTATACCACCTCGCGTTCGCACGCGTAATATGATATGAGGTTCTTCCATCTATTTGGAGGGAAGCATGGGAAGGTTAACAAAGGCGGTTGGACATCTTTCGGAGGACGAGATTAGACAGAGAATACGGGAGGCAAAGACA
>JARLHM010000256.1 GCA_031292235.1 Syntrophaceae bacterium
CATCTGGAAGGCATGATGCGTCAATTCCAGGCAGTCATCGTACGAGATTGATCGGATCAATTTCTTTACAAGTGGGATCGATAACGCATTCATGGACAGTTCGTCTATCCCAAGCCCTATCAGTATGGGAACATTTACGGGATCACCGGCCATTTCTCCGCACATCGCGACGCTTACGCCATAAGCCTGACCAGCGTTGACGACCTGTCTAATTAGCCTCAAAACCGCTGGATGCAACGTGTCATATAAGTAATTCACATGTTCGTTAAGACGGTCAATCGCAAGGGAGTACTGGATCAAATCGTTGGTGCCAATGCTGAAGAAATCAACTTCACGAGCCAGGAGGTCTGCAATTGCAACAGCGGCTGGGACCTCAACCAAGATTCCAAATTTGATGTCTTCTCCGAACGGAATTCCTTCCGATGCGAGTTCAGCTCTAACTTCCTGTAATATGATTTTAGTGTCATGGACCTCGGTAATGGATGAGATCATCGGCACAAGTAACCGGCAGTTACCGTAATGCGCAGCGCGTAAGATTGCTTTCAATTGCGTCTTGAACAAATCCTTAAGGCTTAGACAAAGCCTGATGGCCCTGAGCCCCATTGCCGGGTTAGTTTCCTGTGGCAGGTTTAGGCTACTGGCGATCTTGTCCCCACCAATGTCTAAGGTCCTGATCGTTACAGGATAAGGTTTGTTCAGAGCCACTACCGCTCTATACGCCTCAAATTGTTCTTCTTCAGACGGAAGGTCTTCTCTACCAAGAAACAGATATTCCGTCCTAAAAAGGCCTATACCCTCACAGCCGTGAGCTATGGCTATATCTACCTCGTCAACCAGCTCTATGTTTGCCAGGATACGGATTTCCCGGCCACCGTCACTTGTTACCGCCGGCAGACGGCCATAAGCCAACAGGGACTGATGATAATTCCTAAGTAGTTCGTGGCGTTGACGATACCGAAAAATCATTTCGGCGTCTGGATTGAGGATTACAAGACCAGTACTTCCATCAACAATGATAGTGTCCCCAGTCTTAACCAGCTTGCAAATCCTCTCTAAACCGGTCACCGCTGGGATCTTGAGTGATCGTGACATGATGGCGGAGTGTGAAGTTCTGCCACCCATATCGGTCGCGATGGCAAGAACTGACTCCTTTTTTAGCTGTGCGGCGTCGGCGGGGGAAAGATCGTGAGCTACCAAAATTGAACTGGCGGGAAGCTGATATATCTTCTTTTCCGAAGACACACCCAAGAGAATTTTCAATACCCGTTCGCCCACGAAATGAACATCTAGGGCCCTCTCTCGGAGGTATTCATCGTCTATTGAATCAAACGCCGCTGTTATCTTGGACATAACTTCGGACAAGGCCCATTCGGCGTTTTGCCTTCCCTGCTCTATAGCGCGTTTTGTCCCCTCATAAAGCATTTTGTCGCGGAGCAACAATATGTGTGTATCGAGTATATAAGAATGGTCCTCGAGAGGATGATCGCTATCAATATGGCTCTTTATAGTCTTGAGTCTCTTTTCAGCGTTTTCTACGGCCTCCTCAAACCTCGCGACCTCACCCGGGATTTCCTCAGGCGTCAAAATACGACACGGGCAAATCTCAGTGACAAGGCGTTCCATGAGCACAACTTGGCCAATACCAATTCCCACTGAAACCCCAATACCTTTGAGCATTGTGTTTTGAGGGATTTCCTTGGGGCCCTGCTCAGAAGTTTCGCTGTTTTTATCCAACATGGTCTGAAGCATTGTTCTCCAATAGTTTGCTTATTTGTTCGACAGCTTCTCTAGAGCCAGGACCTTGAGCGCGTATGATCAGTTCAGCTCCCGGAGTGGCGGCTAACAGCAGTAGCCCCAGGACACTCCGAGCGTCAACCTCCATGCCGTCTTTTGCAACCGTCACCTGACAGGTGTGTCGCTTCATGGTCTGAACCAGGGAGGTGGCTACCCGTGCATGGAGGCCGAGTTGGTTACCAATCGTCACTGTCTTTTCAAGGAGTTCGGATTCTAATACCATTTACCTCATGTCCATCTTTGCAAGAGAGAAAAACCTACCAGCATTATGATCAGTAGTGGATAAATTACCCTTGTCTGAGAAAAACTCTTTTTCAGGATAAGAAAACAGGTGGAAAAAACCACTAAAACAAATAAACCAAGCCCAACAAAATTTTCTACGTCATTGGCTTTGGCATGCTCCTCCGCCAATATTAAAGCCACTGCGGTAAGTGAACCGGAACACAAAAACACCAGCCATCTAAGGAAGGCTATGGAATCTTCGACCCAACGGGATTTGAATCTTCTAACCACGTGGACACCATCATTCCAACCCGCATTAAACCCCATATATCTTATAACCAGATTCGGAACGTTGTAAATCAGCAATGCCACCAAAGGGGCCCAAAAATAAGAAAATGATGTCATAGCGATCGATACGCCCAGCAACGAAGACACAGGCCTTAAAACACCCCAGAATATCCTGTCACCTTGGGCGGCAAGTGTTGACATCAGCCTCTTTTTTATGAGTGGAGTTTTTTGAGAAAGTTCCCCTTCTTCAACCCTAGCGACAGCGCCAATACACATGGGCGCCAGCGCCGGGTTCGTATTGCCCGATTCGAGCTGACGCTTCGTTACTTCCTTTCTGGTCACATCGTCAGAGATGAGCCTATCCAAGGCTGGAAGCAAGCAAAACGTAAAACCTATGTTTTGCATGCGCGGATAGTTCCACATGATCTCGATCACGAATGATCTCAGAAAAACCCGAAGGCCAACCCCCTTCATTGCGACTGTGCGCTCGTAGGAATCATCCATGCCGCTAAAATAGAGTAAGACACCCGCCCTGTCAATCGATCACAATCCAATAATATCAAAAAAGTATCGCGCCGCATCATGTCGAAAGAACAAGCCAAATATGTTTCTTTTTCACATAACTCTCCCATAATAGCGCTCCACTAAGTTAGGAGCATTTAAAATGCGGACACAACATGATCACTTACTATAGGTAAATATTGTAACTATTTAAATTAAAACTTGTTTCCTATATAGAATATGATATATGAAGCATCGGAAGCAAATTGCTGTCCAAGCAGGAATTCCTCACAGATCTTTGTGATCCGTTTGGCTCTAGTGGAGAATTTACATGAAGAAACACCTGGTTTATTCAGTTACCGTAGTGTTGATGGGCTTGATGGCGATTATTGGAGTTGAAGAGTCACACTCCCAAGAATTACTGGTAAAAAATTGCTCGGAATTGATCACAATGGCTCAAACCCTTGAAGCGGACTTGAAAACGGTAGATACCGTGCTGGGTTCTGCTATACAAGCCGGCAACATGTTACAGATCCGTAAATACAAGCTCAAAAGGGCCGCTGTGCAAAAGGACCTCAATTCCGTACTTTCCGCGATTGACGTCAAGTCATGCGCAAAGAGCCAGTAACAAAAGTCATGTGACTCGACTAATTCATGTTTTGAGACGTCGACCGAGCATGATCATTAGACAGGTCAATTTACGCGCACGAGTTCTCTCATTCCGGTTGATATTAAACTTCAGGGATATTTTTGCCATTCAGCTACGTTGACTGTCTTTTCTTTGAATTTACCATGTGGTGTGTTCGGGTAATCACAGGTCTTATTGTTCTCGAAACATTCAGCTCACATTTGGATATCGGGAAAAGCACAGGCTTCTCAGCGCCCACTTCTATCTCACGATTATCATCTAACGACCGTATAAATATCCTGGACAACTGTTTGTCAGCGAACATGCCGAACAGTTCGTGCGTATCGCTATCCACCCAAGCGATCGTCTTTTTGAAGGTCTGAGACGAATGGACCCCAAGAATTGCCTCCGCATAACGAATCGCCCTATCAGGGGCTAGTCCCATATCCAGAATGGCAAGAGCCAGTTTCAGCGTCACCAGGTCCTGTATTAAAAATGATTCCTTTTTGCTGTTACGGTTTACAGGATGTATCAAACCCTTTTCCTCGGCTTCCTGTAGCTTCGATGCGTCTTCCAGGTCCAGCAAAAGAAGGGCTTCTTCAAGCGTTACATGTTTGGTCAGCATCTCGAATCCTCAAAAACATTATGCTCGTTCAAATAGTGCGGTCCCAAGAGTACCGTCATTGTCTCGATAGTTCATCAGCCCTGCAAGCGGCGGCCGCGATCGTTTCCATAAATACTCCACGCGTTCCAGCTTTTTCCATGATTTTCAAGCCGCTGATTGTAGTGCCTCCAGGGGAAGTGATCATGTCTTTCAAATCACTAAAACTCTTAGCCTGAGCCGCCATTGTCGCGGCGCCGGAAAAAGTCTGGACAGTGAGTTTTCGGGCAACATCACGGGGAAGCCCCAAGAGAACCCCAGCGTCCGACATAGCTTCCATAACCACAAATAGATATCCAGGACCGCCTCCGGATAATGCGGTTACAGCGTTAAGCCCCTTCTCGTCAACGCAAACAGTTGACCCAACAGTGTTAAACAATTCCATTGCCGTTTCCAGATCTTCATCGTCAGCCATACCTCCCTTGCACAGCGCCGTAGCGCTTTGGCCGACCATCGCCGCCGCGTTCGGCATGGCCCTTATGACTCGTTTATCATTACCCAGCCTGTCAAGCAACTGAGTGGTCGATATGCCCGCGGCAATAGAAATCAACAGGGAGTCCTTTTGAATCAAGTTGGAAAGGGAATCCAGGACACTACCAATTATTTGAGGTTTAACAGCGACAAGGACCACCCTGACGTTATTTCCGACCGATGCTTCTAGCGAATCGGAAACAGCTACACCCAGTTCCGAATTCAACCTAACCATCTTATCTCTATCAGGATCGAATATTATGACATTCTCAGGCGCCGTTACAGAAGAAAGAATCAACCCCCTAACAATGGCCGCTCCCATGTTGCCAACGCCAATTACCGCAATTTTTGGCTTTTCATTTTTCATATTGTCACTGTCCAAGAATAGATTATATCTATTGCTTTTATCAGGATTTTGAATGCATAATTTACATGCGAATGAAACTGTTTTCAAATATGCGCGCTGCCATGACGTTCTCAAATTTCAGATTTCGGCTTTCTCTATGACGCGATTGCAACGCAGTGAGTCCTAACTTTATACACCTTTATTTTAACATGGAACAAAATTGAATCATAATTTTTAGAATTCAGGAGTAAAAAGAGTGCCACAGGAACATATTTTTACCTTAGACGTACGGGGCCTCAAATGCCCTGAACCTGTAATTCAAACCAAGAGGCTCTTTGATCAGGGAAATTTAAATCGTTTCATAGTGATCGTAGACAACGATGTGTCCAGGGAAAACGTGTCGCGGTTCGCGCGTAATCAGGGAGCTTTTGTGGATGTAACACAAGACAATGGTCCTGATTGGAAAATAGACATCCGCATAAACAATCCGGGGACACAACTCAGCAGCGAGGAGCCACTAATCCCCTGCCCTATCACTGTTGATCAGGCTGTGGATCCCAAAACGGTCATTTATGTTGGGAGCAACGTTATGGGACGAGGAGATGATGATCTCGGGGCCAAGCTAATGCGTGGATTCCTGAGGACCATGATAGACGTGAAACCGTACCCGTGGAGAATGTTGTTCATAAATTCAGGCGTAAAACTCACCACAACTGATCAGGAGGCTGTTGAAGCCATCAGTTTGTTGGGGGAGAGAGGGGTTGAAATCCTTTCATGCGGAACTTGCCTCGACTCTTTTGGTCTAACCGATCGGTTGGTGATAGGCCGGGTGACGAACATGTACGAGGTCCTCGAATCACTAAATCTTGCGACAAAGGTGATTGGGCCGGATTAAATGGACGTTTGCGTTCGCGTCTTGTCCGGCATTAGTGCTGCAAGTTTTTTCAAAACCAGCTAAAGGTCATTTTGGGTGCACTGGCAATTCTATTATAAAACAGGCCCCACCACTATTGTTGCCCTTGACTCGAATAAAACCGTTATGGTCAGCGACAATTGCGCTGACTATTGTTAGACCGAGGCCGGTCCCACCCTGTTTCCTGGTAAAGTACGGATCAAAAATACGTTCACGGTCTTGGGGGCTAATCCCCGGACCGTTGTCACAAACGCTGATCGAGGCGATCCTCAACACTGGCTCATACTTCGAGTAAATCTCCACCTTGCCTTCTGCCCCCGCAGCGGCTGTAGCGTTATCAATAAGGTTCATAACCCCTCGTGTTAATTGTTCTTTGTCTATATTGAATATCGGGACCGATTCATCCGTGATGAATTTGATTTCCATTCTCTCATTCGCTGCTCGATACAGGGCGACCAATTCCCTCAGTATATCGTTTAATTTGTTTGGGGTCGGATTCGCTGCGGGCATTCTTGCGAACTTCGAAAATTCATTGACCATATTTTTCAACTGTTCGACCTGATCAATTATCGACTTGGTGCATTGATCAAGGACTCGCCCGTCATCTCCCAGTGATGAAAGATATTTTCTTCGTAGCCGTTGCGCATTAAGCTGTATTGGCGTGAGGGGATTCTTTATTTCATGGGCAATTCTTCGCGCAACCTCTCTCCATGCGGCCATACGCTGGGCATTAACAAGAAAAGTCAGGTCTTCAAACACTAGCGCTACTCCCAACTCGTCCCCGGCTTCATCCTTAAGAATGTTGGCAAAACACAGTAGAGTCATAGTCTTGTCTGAAAATGAAATCTTGAGCTGCTTTTCTATGGCTCCTGAATCTGATTCTCTCAGTTCACCTATGGTTTCATGAAGTCGTCCAGCAACATCCTCGTCGAGCTGATCTAGAAGTGGCCACCCCAATTTTAATTCCGAATTTATCCCGAGAAGTTTGAGACATGGCGCGTTGAAAGCCGTTACTTTTTGATCGGCGTCGATCGCTATCACGCCTGCTGCAATGTTGGTCAATACGGTTTGAATGTATTTACGGCGATTCTCGAGGTCCGCATTGACCTTTAAAAGCTCATCTCGGCCATACCTCAGATCCGAGGCCATCTTGTTGAAGGAACGTACTAGCGCGCTGAGTTCATCATCACCTACAGGTTCCACAAAGACGTCTAGATTACCGGTAGCAATTTGTTGAGTCCCTCGCGCAAGGCTCTGAATGGGATCAGTAATTTCCCTGGCCATGCTCATTCCGAACCAGAATCCTACAAAAATGACGAGAAGAGCTACTATTAAAAGGATGAGAGTATATGTGGTCTTGACCGGACCCTTAACGCGTTTGGCCTCCTGATAGTCGTCAAATGCTTTAGTTATCCCGAAAAGCTTGCTCGAAAGCGCCTTTGGAATGAGATAATCAGCTACGACTACCCCCTTTATCTTCCCGTCTTTTCCGTTGATTATAGGGGCTATGCCCCTCACTAGATCCTCACCAGAATCTAGTTTGATTACGGTAGAAGCGATGGATCCCTGATACCCTATCTTCAGGAAGCTTTCCATCACACTGGGAACAGTCACATCGCCGAGATTTGGGGACGCAATTTCTATTGGTTTGCTATAACCTCCATAATAGACGGAAGCTATGCTCAAACCTAAAGGAGGGACCTCGGACGATAAAAGATCTCGCGTCTCTTCATGCTTGCCCACCCCCGCAACAGGCATCTGCGTTAATTCTTCAGCCAACCTCGCTGCGCCCTTCTTGGCGTTTTCCGCAGCTTTTTGGTGATAGGCCTGTCCAATTACGACAGCCGAGGTAAGCGCCTCTTCTATTTGAGCGCCGAACCAACTATCTATTGTTGTGTGGAGCACACTTGCGCTTGCGATAAAGAGCACCACTGTCGGCACGAGCGTTAGCGCCACGAACGCCAATATCAACCTAGTTTTTATCCTGGCCCCCAGGACTTTGCCCCTCCGCTCAAAAACCAGCTTAAACAGGTTTCGAATGAGGAAAAATATGATCAGAATCATCAACAGAATGACGATTCCCAGGAGGGTAAACAGTAGAAGATGGCCGCTAAAAGGCCCCTCCCCTCCGGATCTGGAAAGCTCGGACCCAGCGAAAAAAAGCCCGACAATCACTAATGCCGAGATCAAAGATACAATGAGTTCCCGGCGTCGTTTTTTTCTCTCAAGTTCGATTTTGAGTCTTTCGATCAAATGGTTGACTCCGTCATGTCGAGCAATTCGTCATCGTTAAAACCGAAATGGTGACCAATTTCATGTACGATCACATCTCGGATAGCTTCCGCAATGTTCATCTTACCTTCATAAGATCGTAGTATTGGCAAGCGAAAGAGGTAAATACGATCAGGGAGAAGAGTTGTCTGGAAAAAACTGCGTTCGGTTAAGGGATGGCCAACGTATAGTCCCAGTAAATGCCATTTTGAGTCTATGTTCAAGGACCTCAAAATGTCTGAGTTGGCAAAATCCTCCACGATGATTTCTACATTTTCGAGGTGTTCAAGGAAATTCGCCGGTATTTGTTCCAGGGCTTCGAGCGCTTTTTCTTGGAATAAGATTTCATTCATGGGAGATTGGGCTTGACATGATTGAGTAATCGAGATTAGACGATGCTCTAACAGAAAAGGACATAAATGTGAAGTTGTTGGATGAGTGTGATAGCAAAATGTTCGCGGTGATTGGTCTTGGCAATCCTGGACCGAAATATTCCAAACACCGGCACAATATCGGTTTTATGACGCTGGACGCCTTGGCTGATGATCTCGGAGCGACATGGTCTCCTGTTAGGAATGAGGCCATCACTTGCGCCACCGAATATGCGGACCGTAAATTGATTCTCGTAAAGCCCCAAACGTTCATGAATTTGAGTGGCAAAGCCGTCAATAAAATTCTTTCAAATCGTAACATCAATTATGGATCGCTAATAGTCATTCATGACGAATTGGATATAAATCTTGGCAGAGTCAGAATTAAAGCGGGCGGAGGAGATGGTGGACACAAGGGAGTCCGCTCGATAGCCGACTCTCTAAGATTTAGGGATTTCATACGAGTCAGATTGGGCATAGGCAGACCTCCCGAGGGAATGACTGCGGAAGCCTTTGTCTTGAGTCCCTTTCCGTCATCTGAGGCGCCGGTCGTAAAACGCCTCATAGATTTAGCTACCCAGGCGACAAAATTGATTGTTACTGATGGCATAGAGCGTGCCCGCAACACTATTAATACTATAAAGGACGCTGAAATGGCGCCGCTGGCGCCTCAATGAGGTTTTCTCTTGCCTAAAGATGTTATTTGTATTACAAAAGCATTTTGAACCTATGGAACGTTTGTAGGGGGTAACCACACAAATGAATGAAACTATGGTGAGCGAAGATAACGCTCCGCTTCAAAAACTATTGAGACCAATAATTAGAGCTCTTAGAACAGCATACATTCAAGGCACCAATGTATGTAAGCTTATGCCTTCGGAAAGGGCTATTCAGCTCTATTACAAGTACCGACGTAAGAGTTATGATTTGCAATGGTCCATGGACCCGGGATATAGAAAAGGACTGCGTAAGCTCGTAGAACTCGTGGTCGAAAAGGGTGACCATGTGCTCGATGTTGGATGCGGAACCGGTTCCGCTACGGTAGTCGCCGCGCCTCAAGCTCGGGAAGTGGTCGGAATCGACTTGTCCCCGCACATGATTGAACTCGCCGAAGAAAAGACCAAGAAGAAAAGTATTTGCAATACATGCCTGTTTGCTACCTCAGTTGAGGACTATCATCCGGACACCCAATTCGACAAGGTGATAAGCTCATTTATGATTCCCCATGTCAAGCCCCACCTGCGCCCAATGATTTATTCGTGCATGTTCAACTTTTTAAAACCGGGCGGCCTAGTCGGCCTGTTCGGCTCTCGTGGTGAGGTTTGCGACGTCTATGAGACAAGAGAGGAAATCATCGAGAACCTTACTAGGTCCGGATTCACCGATATTAAACTTTATGACGTTTATGATATTTATCGCATTGCGGTTGCCAAGAGGCCAGAAAAGGCCTAATGATCTCTCTGTAATGTAGGACAGAGCCCCCTACCGTATATGTGGTAGGGGGTTTTTTTTTGGATCTGAAACAGTATGCCTATGTCATTGTCCTTTTCTTCCGAACCTTTTCTTTTTTTGTGGTTCGGTGGCGCTATTCGTCCCAATTGGCTCTAAGGGTTTCGAAGACCAATTCCATTAACTATTTTGGCCATCACGTAATTATAAGCAGTCTCAGGATTTCAGAGTGTTGTTAATTCTCAACAGTTTGCTCCCAATATTTGCCATCATAACCCTTGGGAGCGCCCTAAAACGAATTGGATGGATTGATGATTCCTTCATCAAGGCATCTGACAAGTTAATTTACTACATATTCTTCCCCTGCTTGCTGTTTTGGAAAATAGGAAAGCCCTCGACAACGGTAGGCATCGAGTGGGCTTTCATCCTGAGCGTATTATGTGCGGTCTTTCTGGTTTTCTTGATGAGTCTACTTTTTGTGAGGCTGATTCGAGTTCCTGATTATGAAGTTGGTTCATTCTCTCAGAGTTGCTATCGTTTCAGTTCCTACATTGGAATAGCGATAATACTTTCAGCGGTTGGGGAAGAGGGAATAAGGCAGTTCGGGATCCTGATAGGGTTTGTAATTCCATTTATTAACGTTCTGGCCGTCTCAAGCATGATTTGGTATTCAGGCGAGAGTTGTTCTAAAAATCGCCGCGCAGCCATCATGGCAAAGGCCATAGTGTCAAATCCCTTGATTTTGGCATGTCTGGCGGGGATTTTTTACTCGAAACTCGGGATAGCCTTTCCTACTTTCGTCACAAAAACTTTCGAATTGACATCGTTACTCTCCTTGCCCCTGGCTCTGATTTCAATTGGAGGTAGCCTGACCTTTTCGAGGTCTAAGGATCATTTAGGCGCCGCATTGATAGCAGCCCTGTTCAAGTTGATCGTCCTGCCGATGGTCGGTTATATATTGCTGAAAATATTTCAAGTCCCGTCTACAGCTTTTAAAGTGGCGATGATATACTTCGCTTTACCGACTTCGCCTCAAAATTATATTCTTTCATCTCAACTGAACAGCGATGTGGACTTGGCCACCACTGCCATAGTTTTGTCAACATTGCTGTCAATAGTTTCTCTTTCTATTGTCCTAATGGCGTTTGCGCAGTGAAGGCATCACTGAATGTAAAGCGAATGGCCTTCTTCCGTTTCCCTGAGGGGGGGACTAAATCCTGAAATCACAGGCCGTCCTTAATGGCTAGGCTATAAGAAAGCCCCCATAAGGAGGCTAATTGTTGAAACGACAGTATTTTAAAACTTAGAGAAAACAAAAAGGCTCGTCAGAAATCCGGCGTAAGTACCAACCTCTTCATGAGTCCACCGCTATGGGCTTCTTCAAACGCCTTTTGAATAGTGGACATCGGACGGGTCTCAAGCAATGGGTCGATCTGTATGCTCCCGGATTGGACCATTTCCAGAACTTTCGGGTAATATTTCGGCAAACATCCCCAAGTGCCGATAATCTCAGCGTCAAAGGCCATTAGTCTAGACATGCTGTAAGTATTCTTCTGCATCCCGAAACCCACTATGATGAGTTTTCCTATGAAACCGAGAAGGCCCAAGGCTATGTCTTGAGCAGCCCCTACCCCAGTACACTCAAAGATTTTCCAACCCACGTTGTGTCTGATCTTGGACTGTTTGGCTATGGCTTTGAATTCCTCCTGAATGGCCTTGAAATCCTTGCCTTTGATGTCGATTACATGGTCTACCCCTAGAGAAAGCGCCCTTTTGAGTTTCTCTTCACTACGGGCCATTCCGACAATCGGGCTGGCGCCAATCGCCTTGGCGACTTGCGCCATGTACACACCTACACCGCCGGTGACTCCGGTAATCAACACAGGGTCTCCAGCTTTCAATTCCGACCGAATCGCCGCCTGATAAGGGGTCGTAGCCGCATCGGCAATCACCGCATAATTCTCTAGCGGCCTGCCTTTTAAATCATCTATCACGCACAGATCACCAGCCGGAACAGGAATATGGCTTGAAAAGCCGCCATAAATACCGAGGGAGTTTCCAGGCATCTTTTGGGCCAGGCAACGATTCCCCCGCTCTTTCGAGCAAATGTCACAGGAATTGCATGGCATTACCGCAGGCA
>JARLHM010000058.1 GCA_031292235.1 Syntrophaceae bacterium
AGCTCACCGAACCCCAATCCGGGCCAGCTTCCCTGAGGTTTACTGATTCAATTCGGCAAACTACGCCTAAACTTTTTCGGCGAATATGCTGCATTTACATTTCAGTTCATCAATGCTGGCAATAAGAACTTGTAAAGAACCAAGGAATTCAATAGAATAAGATATCCATAGCCACTTTTGGAATAGTAGTCAACCAAGCAAAAAAGATAGGAGTTTGTCATGGCAGGCCAATCTGTTGCATCATCGGCAAATCATTCGGAAGCTTTTTTCGGCGAACTGAAGGATAACTGGGCATGGTTCCTTTGTCTTGGAGTCCTTTTCATCATCTTGGGTATCGTAGGTCTGGGAAGACTTTTCGCCCTCTCGTTGGCTGGCGCCTTGTTTTTTGGAATACTTATCGTCATCGCAGGGGTGGCACAGTTAATCGAAGCGATCAAATGCAAGGGATGGAAAGGCATGGCGTACCACGTGCTGATCGCTGTGCTTTATGTGGTCGGAGGCGTTTTTGTGATTCGCGAACCCTTGGTAGCTAAAATGCTTCTGACGTGGATTCTGGGGGTGGTACTCATATGTGTGGGCATCGTTCGAGGGGCCATGGCCTTACAGATGCGGACTACGGGAGGCTGGTTTGTGCCCTTATTTGGAGGCGTCATCTCGATCATCTTGGGAGGAATTATTCTGGCCAATTGGCCATTGTCCGGTCTCTTTGTCATAGGCCTGTTTATCTCAGTAGAACTAATCACAAGCGGCTGGTCTTACATCTTCATTGCGCTTGCTGCCAGGAAAGCAGGCAAGACGGCCGCAGCATAGAAACTTTGTAGGGGGTCTTCCGCGACAATGGCGCTCTTATGTAAAGACTAATGCGCTTTATCTGGCGCCAATTTATCCTGCTTCGGATCCGGGACCATCCAGGTCACCGAACCGGAGTCTATGCCAGAAAGCGCTCCTTCCACCTTGAGCTTGCCTGACTGACCCTAAAGACAGTTATGGGGTTTGTGCGGAAAACGTTCCGTAGCTCAATTGAAAAAGAAATTAAACTCAATCCGGGCCTTGACGTGGAAGAGTGCCTTTTCAAGGCGTACAGCCTTACGGCCAAACCGATGGCGTCGTGGTCGATTTTAACACTATTGGTTTTTTGGGCCATGCTGGCCACTCGATTTCAAGCTGCCGTTTCATTTGGTATTCTGGTATCATCGGCAATCGCCATGGAAATATTCGGTGACCTGATCTTTATGAAGTCGATGATTCTGACTTTACCCTGAATTAGAAGGATCATCTTAAAGGTCGCGCAAAAGAAAAATGTTCGTTCAGGATATTGGGAGAGGCCACGATGAATGGGAAAGTACACTACTGGATAGTTTGTGACGCAGTGGCCTACATAAAGAACTATGGCACACCTTTACAAAAGAGGGCCCTGCAGTCTTTCGAATTAGCTTACGGCCAACGGAAATCAATCGAGGAGATTCCAGCTTCTCAGAGCGCAATGGAGAGATTAGCCGGTTTTGAATCCTGGCACACGGACAAATTTGGTGACTTGTCTCTGCGAGTCCCTGGATTTCTATGGAAAACCAAACGAAATTTGACCGGACTTTTTGGCCATACGTTTACGGCCTTCAATCATTTCATAAACCCGCATCCGGATGGCGCCAAACAGTGGTCAACTGGTAGTGGTTATTCTTACAACTCTTCTTCAATGAAGGGCTTCGACGCCTTCGTCGTAAAAGGAATATCTGTCTATCTTAGAGGGCTAGTGGATGAAGATAATTCACTGGTCCTGAATCGGGTTAGACCAGCCTGGACAAAGGGTGTTTCGGAGTGGAGGGACAATTTTGAACGAGAAATTGTTAACACCACTTTCGTTCCCTGGAGTGTGCTCGTCAAATTCTACTACTCCTACTTTCTTTTTGATCAAAAGGAACCACTAGAGGTCAGAGGACCAAATTCACACCTGGTCGGTCTTCAGCTTCTCGGGCCGGTTTTTCACGCAATCGCTGACGCTTGCTCGCCTCAACATGTCAGACCTGCCCTAGGATTCGGGCATCAGGCCTGGGAAAATTATGTTCAGTCCAGAGTTTACACCCGACAAATCGACCTAAACCCTGCGATAATATCTAAAATCATGAGCGAAGGACCTTTTAGCCCTGAACTTACTGCATCAGAGGGTAAGCTCACAGGACGATTCGATGTCGAATCTTTCGTTTACCAATTGAGCGTAAAGACTGCAGAGACCGTGAGCAGATCAACTTCCTCGACCTGGAGTGAGCTATACAAGGCCGGAGAGAACTTCTGGAAATGGTACCTAACCGGGCTGCAAATGGAAGATGACACCATGTACCTGTATAATCAGGCGGTCGCTGGAACTGTCCACGTTATAACGAGGGCTTATCACGACCTCGAAAGTTTAGGCGTTCTGACACATGATGGTCTGCGGGGCCATGCACACTTGCCGTGTCTCAAATGTATACAGGACGATGGAATTGACATGCCCGCCAAGACGCTTGACGGCAGGGATGCGCCCGCGGAAGAAACGAGACCGGACCCGCTGCGAAAAGCGTCTGAAATTCTCGGTTTTGAGCCGTCGAGAGATTCGGACATTCAAAAACTCATCGATGAATTTGAGGCCCTTTTCACCAAATCAGGACCACTTCGTCGCAAAGGCAGAGAGTTTGCTGATCTGCTGGGGAAAATGGAAACGTCAGTTGTCCAGGAATATGGCCTTCGAGCGCAACAGGTCAATGTTCCATTCTGTCCCTTACGGCTTGTCGAGAACATACCCGTTGATTCCGACGTGAGCGCCCATTTTGGAGTTGAAACTTTCAGACTACCATCGCTGGCGGAATGTAAAAATTCGACACTGTTCTCAAATTACATGGATAAACTCGATGAACACGCAGATGTGGCTCATAAGCTTGAATTGACACTGTGTGCAGCGGATCTGGCCTATTTCAAGACGACATGCGAGTTAAACGAATCGCGGTCCCGGAGAATTGACGGCTTGATTGATACTCTCCATCAGGAGCGAGACGAGACTGTTTGACAAAAGACACCTGGAATTGTGACCAAGGAAATAGTTGAGGCCGTTGCGGTGTTCGGGGATGGCTCCTTTGTCTTGGAGTCCTTTTCATCATCTTGGGCATCGTAACGACTGGGAAACCTGGCTACTCGTCAGATCATTGCGGAAATTACGAACAAGAGCGAATCTGCGCTTACATGACGTTAAGCTTAGGTATCCGCCCTCCCAACGGCCAGACTTCAGCGTTGGGAGAAAAGAAGTAACAAATGTTAGGGAAAGCCTTTCCGCAGAAGGACTTCCGCTACTACTTATGTAAAGGCTAATGCGCTTTATCAGACACCAATTTATCCTGCTTTGGATGCGGGCCCATCCAAGTCACCGAACCGGAGTCTATGTCATAGATCGCTCCTTCCACCTTGAGCTTGCCTGACTTGACCCTATCGACAGTTATGGGACTGGTCCGGAAAACGTCTTCAATAGCCTGCCATACGTTTGCCTTGATGGCTTCGTTCACTAGTGTTTCTCCGGTCGCTGACGGGTTGTTCTTCCTAGCCGTGGCAACTGCGGGGCAAATAGCTTTGGTTATGGGAATTATGTTGCCGTGAAGGTCCGCTCCTTGCGCTACTGCTGTTACTGC
>JARLHM010000257.1 GCA_031292235.1 Syntrophaceae bacterium
GCAACATCTGAAGACTCTGTTTTCTGTGGTTTCCTGGGTCAGAACGCCGTGCACGTTGGCCTTGCGGGAATGACTAATATAATGGTGGGCACGTGGAACGAGGAGTTTGTCTGTGTGCCTTTGGGCTTAGTAACTACTGGCCGCAAACAGGTTGATTTAAAGGGCAAGCTTTGGAGTAGCGTCCTAGAGGCCACGGGGCAATCATCTTTCAAGCATCAAGTGATGGACAGCTCCCGCGAATCGTGATTCCGGCGGCGTCATAATAAGCAACGATATTTGCTGAACGCTCAGGGCTAACCAAGAGTCCGCAGTAGAATCAAATGGGATATATAACTGAAATAACAGGGTATATTTTGACTTGCCATTTGGGTGTGAATCTGATACGGTGAACAAGTGAGGATAACGGTTTCAGAAAGAAGAAACTTTTGAGATTGTTATTTGTCTTTAAAAAAATAAATGGAGTTATAGTTAAATTATAATTTGGAGGTATACGATGTCTAAGAAGTCTGTATTTTTGCTGGCGGTATTGGCTCTAGTCGTAACCGCAGTGATTCCCGGAAACTCAGACGCTTTGTTTGTAGCCACGGCCCAAAATTTTCGTGGAGCGCTGTATCAGGGCATTGGCCCAACCCCTTGTCACGCTACTGAAATGGCTGTTGTAAAATGTTCTCAGGACTCCTTTGCCCCTAGAAGCTGCAGGGTTGTCGCTGTTAGGATGGAATGTCCTCCGCCTGTTTGCGCTATGCCAAGAAAGGTCATCAAGAAGAGCCGATACAGTTGCGCTCCTGGTTCAGCTTGCGCTCCAATGGGTCGTCCCTATCGTTAGAGATCTTTGAGTCCTCCCTGTTTCACAATGACTGGGAGGACTTTCCACTTCAATACACCCTCCCGGGTTTTTAAATTCTATCGTAAAGACATTTCTGTCATTAGCTGATTCCAGCCCCTCCCAAAGCTTGCGCCACTGATTTGATGATAACGAACACTATCCTTTACAGCCATATTTCTTTGGGGTAGGATGCGCTGCACGTTAAGAAAACATAAAAATTAATTAAAACCTTTTTTATCGGGAAGAATGATTGGATTTCTTTCCGGGATTGATTGTTAAGGCATGAATCAACACAATAATTCTCACAATAAGCGCCGGAACGTTAAGGTCGCAAGCCCTTTTTCGACTTCGCATATTGATCCGCCCGTGTTTTCTAGACGGGTGTTCCTGATCAGCGGCGTACTATCATCCGCGATGCTCCTTTCTGGATCAGCGGCGTGGGCCAAAGACCCTGAAGGACGAGCCAAGGTTGGTTTTATATACCCTGATTCGGGCGAGATGGAACAGGAAGCCAAATCGTTAATTGCCGGATTTGATCTCTTCTTCGATAAGGACGGTCCATGTCCCGTAGATGTATTCAAGAAACCATTCCAGGCAAATTCCGATGAAATTGGAGAGACCCTTGAAAAGTGGATTAATGACGGCAATGTTCGTTTCATAGTCTTGTTCGCTGACGTTGAATCTTCTGAGAAGGCTGTAAAAACATGCGCCGCGGCCAAGACCATATTGTTTATCGCAAATCGTTCCGTCAAACTTGTGTCCGGTGAAATTTGTAACACCAATGTGTTTAGGGTAAGCGCAAACAACTATGTTCTGTCGGAGCCTCTGGCTCCATGGGCGATTCAAAATTGTGGGACCAAGGTCTTTATCACTGGTGACAATAATCGTGAAGGAAATGAAAGGAGCGATTTTTTCGCTTTTGGCTTTGAAAGGGCGGGCGGCGCGTTTGCGGACCGGGTGATGTCGGATGGTTCGGCCGAGTCTGTGCAGTCGGTTCTAACGTCAATTGCGAATTCAGAAACGGATTTTGTTTTCGCCTGTTTTGAAGGCCAATCTGCGGAGAATTTCCTGAAGGCTTTCAGCGCGCAAGATCCCAAGCATAGGAAAACAGTCATTGGTCCGGAAACACTGACATCCTTCGATTTGAAAAGTAGCGCGAATCGAGAAATGATACTCAATGTTCCCACGCTGACGAATGTTCTAAATCCCGAGTCCTTAAAATCAAAAATCGTCCATCTTTATGGAGCTATGCCGCTATCAGTCACTAGGGCGTCCGAGGGGCACAATCTTGGTCAGATTATCGATAATTTGGCTAAAGAGCAGTTTCTACAGACTAAAGATTTTGACACACTTATAAAATATGTGGCCGACTCGAAGTTTAATGGTCTTCGTGGCGCCTTCAAGTTCGATAAGAATCATGATGCGGTTGTTGAATCCTGGGTTACCGCATGGGAGTCACGATCCGGCGGGGTTTCCCAGAAAGTGTTAGCGTCTCTGGGACCTTCAGTGTCTCTGGATTTTGGCTGTGGGAAAGTTGGTTACCCTAATAATCGCCACGACTCAACATCCTCCGGGTCCGAGGGCGTCTGGGAAGAAAACGGCAATTAGGCTGCTGGGTTAGGCGCTTTGTGTTAGTTGCGCTTTTAGGAGCGCGTTGTCAACGCGTAATCCTATATCAACGATGATCTTGCCGGTGAGCGATTTAGGATTAATCAATTACGACGAGATGTTATTAATAAATATTAATTGATGTTAATAATGATTTTACGGGTTGACATTTATAGATTAAATTTGATAAAGTAATTTACAAGAAATTTGTAAATGTGTTTTATCTGTCTCTCGGCGGGGCGCAAGGGAGAGTCCGAGGGATTTTTCGGAAGGAGTTGTTGCATGAAGGCAAGAATGTATGTTGGCGCTCTTGCGGTGGTTTTGGTTGTGTTCGCGCTGGCGTTGGGACCAGTATCCGCTGGTGGTCCTATATGTAAGGTACCGCCGATGTGTGGGCCTCCCCCGTGTGGTCCTCAACCGTATTGTGGGCCCCAGCCCTATTGCGGACCACCGCCGTGTCCACCTCCAAGTTGTGGGCCTAACCCAATTGCAAAAGTTTTCTCGGGCGCGTTTAGGCTAGTAACAGGTGTGGTAGCGTTGCCTTTCAAGTTGGTTGATCGAATGATCGACGCGTTGGACTGTAGTCCAAATCCGTGCTGCCCTCCCAGGCCGATGTGTGGTCCTCCACCGTGTCCTCCTCCAGCTTGCGGACCGCCTCCATGTCCGCCTCCTGTTTGTGGTCCGGCAAAATGTGGCCCGCCTGCTTGCTACGGCATGGCGCCTCCGATGAGACCCACGGGATATGGGGCCCCGAGAAGAATGTCTCCGATGAGCAAGAAGACGAACTCCAGCCTGCCGTCAACACTGATGGCTTCCCCGAGTGAAGGTGTTTTCGGTAGCTATTGGTAGAATGAATCATTAAAATCAAAGAAATCAAAAGGGATTCTCTCGAATCCCTTTTTTGTTTTCTTCTGAATCAATCCCAGCGCCTTAATTTAAAAATTCGTTCCTTAGCCAAATTCAATTCTTTCATTTTTTCTTCATTACCTATTCCGCCGAACGAGTCCGGGTGATAAAGACGCGCCAACATCTTCCACGCCTTTAACGTTTCATCGCGCGTCGCAGTAGGAGGAATGTCCAACAATGCAAAAAGTTTTTTCAGAGAAAACTCAAAAGGATTGATCGATGAATCCCTGTGTCTTTGCGCAAATTCCGGTGGAATACGGAATTCGGAATATTCCTCACGTTTTCGTCGCTTCCATTTAATTGTGGTGTATGCTGAAGCGAATATTTGGACCAGTCTATATCTGGCCGTAAATTCGGAACCGGTCAAAGGTGTTATCCTCTTGAGGGCCTCATAAAATTCCTCGATCTGAACTATTCCCAATGTTAATAGGTTCATCGGGTTCGGCTCTCGTGGTCCCAGGCAGTATGACAGCTTTCGAAGAAATGCGATCATTTCCGGACTTTCACAAGAAGAATGCTCATAACATTTTCCGTCGGAAAAAGTTGGCCCTGCATGGCACTGGACATATCCGTCATTTCGTCTTTCCGACCATTCCATTCCCAAGCAGCAGGACCTGTCCAGTTGCACCAGCCACATGCCGTGCTCATGGCTCCATGGAAAAGCCATGTCCGGATATTCGCGTTTGAGTCCTCTGAGAGCCCGATTCAAACGGTACTCGCTGATATGAAACGCCTCTAAGATGGAAGCCCTGGATGTCCCAGGATTTTCTCGAATGAATCTTAGAATGTCTAGATTGATAGTGTCCATGGCAGAGGCCCCTTTTATTAAGCATAATACAAAAAGATTGGAGCACAAAAGAAAAAAGCCCGACCGGTTAAGTCGAGCTGGGAGGGGACAGATCCAAGGAACCGGTCGGGCGATAAATAGATTTCTTTCCTTGGACCCTTTGAAGAATTTGTTTTGGTCAGGCGCCCTCCGTCGCCTGACCACTCAATTCATTGAAGTTTGTTAGAAGATGAATCCCATTTCGAGGAAACCACCGTCCATTGCGGTATCGATCATCTTGACGTCGCTATAACTCTTCTTAAAAGTCAAATATCTGTAACCACCTTTAAGGAAACCGGAGCGACCGTTATTTAAGGGGACACTGTACTTCAGTCCGGTGCTGAGGTCTGAGCCGAAAGCGTCATCATAGAAGGCCACACCCGCTTTGCATTCTAAAGACAGGGTGTTGGAGTAACGTGTAACCTTGAGTAATTTTTCGAGTTCGACACCTACCATAGCCATGTTCAAATCATTGTCAAAGATTGAGTTACCCGTACCAGCGCCGGCGCCTTGCTGTAATACGCTAATCCGTTCATTGATTCTAACGTATTCTGCGAAGATCCCGACTCGTGATGTGGGGGTCCGAATGGGGTCATAAACCAGTCCTATCTGTTGATAGAGCCTTTCCCATTTTGATTTCAGATTCTGGCCAGTGCTGGCATTCCATGTGCCGAATTGGAAACCGTTCAAGCCGCTGCCTCCACCTCTGATCTCCATTGGTAGAATCGAATATCTGAGCGACCAATTGGGCCTAAATCGATATTTGGCCGTAAATGACCCAACTACGGCATGGTCGGGTATCCCCATGGCGGTGTTGAAATCAACTTCCGGATTGGAACCCAGGAATCCTGCTCCAAAACTGTTATTCAAGTATATAGCCTTGCCTCTTGTGCGAGCAAACAGCGCTTGTGCGTCGAGTTCCCAACCACGGGGCTTGAGTATCGGAAGAAGCGACTCCTGTGGCTGGCTCATCAGCGCTTGTGCGCTTTGTTGAAAACCAATAGGGGGCCTGCACTTTACAATAGGTTGAGGCTTAACCTTGGTAATCGCCCTAGCTTTGGGCGAGATTGGAACGAGTAGATTCTCACGGGCGTCGTTTGTGGCTGCGGCCTGGATGAAGTTCCAAGCCAGCGCATTCGCCGTGAAGGTCATAGTGAAGAAACATAGACATACCAGTAGCATACGAGGTCTTTTGATTTTCATAGCCTCCCTCCCAGGAGAACGTTTTGTTAAGACCGCACTTTACAGATACATTTTATGTTGTCAACAAAAAAATGTGCGCTATTAAGATGTTATAATAAAAAGCTAGAAATAATATTAGGTTTAGAATGAGGCTAAATTAGTGTAATACTTAATAAAGTATATATAATATACTATTTAAATTAATGTTTTAAGATATTAAAAAATAAATAATTCGCTATTTAGAAATATAACCGCGTAAAACGTTGCAGTTAAACGATGCGCGCTGTTTATAATAATGTTACATTTTATATTATGTATTTAAATGTTCGATATAATGAGATTAAAACGTATCAATATATGATTTCTGGTGTGTAATGGCGGTGTTTGTTACTTCGTCTGCCGAGGTCCGTATCCTCCCTCTCAAATCTATTGTACGGTAATCTAAGACCAGAGTTTGACTCGGACACACCCAAGGTTTCCACTGAACCGGGTCAGTGCTGATGAAAAACAATACCGAGAAA
>JARLHM010000059.1 GCA_031292235.1 Syntrophaceae bacterium
CAAAGATCCCATCAGACCCCTCTATTATCAACCCCATGTACTGATCGTTATCGTTTCCGTATATGATCACTGAATGGTATGGGAGGCGTTTGACCGCGGTGATAATTTGTTCACGCAACGCGACCGGGGCCTCGACGCATATAACATCCGGCCGCTCGTGGAGGACCAAGGATCGGACCTGACAAGCGAATTCACTACGATAATCGAGTGAACCGACCAGAGAAATCCGCCCCACTCTGACTACGTCAGACCAGCGTTGGCCCATCATAAGCGACACGCCTGACCCCTGTAATTTGGAATACTGCCTGGTTTAAGGCGCTATCCTCAGACAAATTCGGCCCAAATTTTAGCAACCTGTAAGCATAGCGAGATATGTTCATGCCATCTCTAACACTCAGATCTTCATCATTATTATGAGATTCCTGAAGTAAATTGACCACATGGTCTATTAACGCGTCACTCGGCCCGTCCAATTTACCTCTGATTATCTTGAATTCCTCGTCCCGAGTCGGATAATCCATGTGAATTCCGGGTTGTAGTCTGGAATAAATATATTCCGGCACTTCAAAGGTTGAAGCGTCTTCGTTCATGGTCACACATATCCTGAATTCCGGCTTGGCCTTAATTTCAACGCCGGCGATTATTGAATATACCGAACGGCGCATATCAAGAAGCGAAGCGATTGAGGCCCAGCTCTTTTCGCTCATTCTGTTCCCCTCATCAAGCAAACAGATTCCACCTTGAATCATTGCTGTAACTAGAGGAGACGCCACATATCGGATCTTGCCCTGATCCGCTATCACAGGCGTAATGATCAAATCTTCGGGTTTGGTATCCACCGTGCACTGGAAGACGTAGAGGTCCTGTTTCATCCTTCTTGCGGCGGTAATAGCCAATGATGTCTTTCCTACTCCGGGCTTTCCCAGAATTCGAGGCTGCATAGGCGGATCGTCCCCATCATCCGACCATGAGGCCAGGAGCTGAACCAGAGGTTCATCCATCCCGATCCATTCAACATCCAAATTGGGTGAGTCTACAAAATGAATTTCGACACCTTTGACTACTATCTTTTCTGTTTGCTTCCCCATGTTTGAAAATCTCTTTTACTGGCTTATAAGGTTCTTGAAAATTATCGTCAGAATAATTTTTTTAGATTCTATGTGACCTCACAAAAGGTGTCAATCGACGACCGAACATTAATCGCTCGTCACCCTATAGTGTGATTCGTTAATAGCCCAGTATTTCTATATAAACTGAGAGAAGATGATATTCGACAGGAGTCTGCCTTTCTGGGTCAGCTTAATGGTATTGTCTTCGATAGTGAATAGTCCAGCGCCATCAAGGTGGCCCAGGGAGTCCTTGACAATCCCGGACGCGTCCAGTCCATACTGATAGCTCATCAGGGCAAGATCAACGCCCTTGGTCAATCTCAGCCCCATTATCATGGCGTCCTTAAATCTGGTGAGGGGATCCATTTCAATTAACGATTCTACTACAGACTCCTTGCACAAAGTCGAACGGAGGTATCGGTCCAGTTCAACCACATTTGAGTAACGCGTCCTTCCTGTCATTCCGTGAGCGGCAAGCCCAAGGCCCAAAAAGACTTGATCCGTCCAATACTTTAGATTATGCCGGGATTGCATTCCAATCCTGGAGAAATTCGATATTTCATATTGTTCAAGCCCTTTGGAACAAAGCTTTTCACAAATCGCCTCGTACATGTCGGCCACAAGGTCATCATCAACAACTTCGTCTTGAGTACGTTTAATTCGATTTTCAATCCTGGATCCGGATTTAATCTCGAGCATATACACGGAGACATGTTCAGGCCCCAATTTAATAATTTCTTCCAGACTGTTCATAATCGAGGAGAGAGTCTGGCCGGGATAACCTGCAAGCAGATCTACTGAGATGTTCTGGAATCCGGATTTTCTGGCATTAATGAATGTTCTTATAAAATCTGCGGCCGAATGTCGTCTGTTCATTGACCGAAGTTCAAGATTATTTAGCGACTGCGCGCCAATGCTAATTCTGTTCACGCCGGCTTCCTGCAGTTTGAGGAATTCATTTTTCAAGTAGGTCCCTGGATTGACCTCTACAGTAATCTCCATAGGATGAACAAAGTTAAACGTTCGTTTAATGGCATCAATAATCCTCTCTATGCTTTCAGGATTGAAAACACTTGGAGTTCCGCCGCCAAAATATACGGTGTCTAAATCTGCTGGAAAAGAGTGGCCCATGAACAAAAGAGATTTTCTCAGACCGTGGAATTCCTGGATAACCGCTTCAACATAGTGGGCCTCCAGCGCCGGTTCAAATGGATATGAAACAAAACCACAATAGTCGCAACGACTCAGACAAAAGGGTATGTGGACGTAAACACCTATTGGGCCGCAATCATCAGGATATTTTCCGGGTACAGCGTTTGCTTGCATTTACCAAAAGTGAGATTTCAGATCGTTCAAGACAATTAGCGTTTGTGGAGCGCCTGAGACACCAACCAAAGAGGCTCGGCAGGTCACGAAACTTATAAAACTTTAGGAACAGGATTGAGTGAACATTCGGCAAGTGGCGTTTTTGTTATTGGCTGGGGGACGAGGATTCGAACCTCGGTTAACGGGGCCAGAACCCGTCGTCCTGCCGCTAGACGATCCCCCAGCAACAACGGAGCCATTCTAAGGATGATGTGTTGTTTCTGTCAAGAATATTTAATTTATTTCCGATTCCCCCAAAGCTTCGAAGATACTTTCTTTCGAAACGCGCCCGATTCTGAGGACTTTCCAACCTGGGTGAGTCGCGTCAACAACTGTTGAGGGAAGCCCTCCAGGGCACGGTCCGGAATCAACAACCACATCCACTGAATGAATAATTTCAGGTGGGATATCTGTCACACTTTTAGGCGTCGGGTCTCCTGAAAGATTAGCGCTAGTCGCAGTTATCCAACCACCGACCATTTCCGCCAATAGACGCGCTGGACACATCGGGGGAACTCTGACGCCTATATTGCCCGAAGCATTCCGAACATACTTAGAGAAATCTACTTGCCCAGCGAACAAGATAGTCAAACTCCCCGGCCAGAAGTCTTTCATGAGAGTTTCAGCAATTTTCGAAAAACCGCTGATTCTTGAATTTACGACCTTCTGGTCCGAGGCGATTAACGCTAACGGATTTTGAAAAGTTCTTTTCTTTATTGAAAAAATTTTCTCCACGGCTTCATCCATAAATGGATTCGCCGCTATAGCGTAAAAGGTTTCAGTGCCGACTATAACTGTTCCTCCATGCATTATAGCTTCAGCCGCTATTTCCAAATCTAAAGAGGCGGTTTTGAGATCATAATCGGAAATGGTTATCAACAACTGTTGGTACCTCTAGACATACTTAGTAGATGCGTCTGAAAGTAAACATCCATTCTAATTCTATTGACAACACATTGTAATCACAGAGGTTTGATAACTGTCACACAATGACGCGATGTGTGTTTAAGCTATCATTTTTCGCAACTTGTGGACCCCTTTAACAAGTTATTACAGAAGTTATCCACAGGTTCTGGGGAATTCTCATCCAGAGCCGATCCACCCTTGTTTATGATTTCAAACCTAGGGCTTCTTTGATTTCTTGTTCCTTAAAACCCACTATAACTTTTTCGCCAATTATTAGAGTCGGAAAGGCACATCTGGAGGTAAGCTGTTTAATTTCATCCAAAACTGGCTTCCGATCTTCGTCTGAAAGTAAATCTACATCGGTGAATTCATATTCTATTCCACAATCTCCCAGGAATCTCTTACAAGCTTTACAATGACTACAGGTACTAAGAGAATAAAGTTTACATTGCTCCATTTTATGGCTCCCTTGACGTTAGTTCGCATGAAGTGATAAAATCATTTCTCCACAGTTATTCCTAAACAAATTCAGGTCTGAAAATATGGCACAAAGAGAAGATAAACGGGCCCTTATAACCGGAGTGACCGGACAGGACGGCGCTTATTTGACTGAGTTTCTTTTGCGCAAAGGTTACGTAGTGTGCGGAGTAAAAAGGAGAAGCTCCTTAATAAATACGCAGAGACTCGATAACCTTTATGAAGATCCTCACTTTCCTAGCCGACGGTTAATCCTCGAATACGGGGACATGACGGATTCTACCAATCTCATTAGGATTATTCAACAGTTTCAACCTACAGAGATATACAATCTCGCGGCGCAAAGCCACGTCAAAGTTTCTTTCGAAACCCCCGAGTACACCGCAAATTCGGACGCTCTAGGGACTCTTCGATTATTGGAAGCTATCCGCATCCTGGGGTTAATAGATAAAGTTCGCTTTTATCAGGCTTCAACTAGTGAACTCTATGGAATGGTCCAGGAAATTCCACAGAAAGAGACTACACCTTTTTATCCCCGAAGCCCGTATGCTGTGGCAAAATTATATGGGTATTGGATCATAAGGAACTACCGCGAAGCTTATGGGATGTTTGCATCGAACGGTATACTTTTTAATCACGAATCCCCGTTGCGCGGAGAAACCTTCGTCACCCGAAAAATAACTCGAGCTGTAGCCCGTATCAAATTGGAGATGCAGGATAACATGTATTTGGGAAACTTAAACGCCAAGCGTGATTGGGGATACGCCGCTGATTATGTTGAAGCTATGTGGCTCATTTTACAGCACCATGAGCCTGACGATTTTGTCATAGCTACTGGAGAAAACCATTCGGTGAGAGAATTCGTAGACCGAGCTTTCAAAGAAGTTGGGATTTCGATTACTTGGGAAGGTTCGGGCGTAGATGAACAAGGTCTGGACAGTGAAACAGGTAAAGTCCTCGTTTCGGTGGACCCTCGCTATTTCAGACCCACGGAAGTTGATCAACTACTGGGAGATGGGACCAAAGCTCGCGAAATTCTTGGATGGGGCCCTCGATGCAGTTTTTCCGAACTGGTTCGACACATGGTGGTTGCCGACCTAAAGGAGGCTGAAAAAGAGCAACTGTGCAAATCTGCAGGATTTAATTGATGATATCAACCAAACCTAGAGTATTTGTCGCCGGTTCAACAGGCATGGTGGGATCGGCGATCTGTAGACGCCTTGAGTCCGAAAACTATCCGGTGATAAAACACCCCGGCCGCAAGGTTGATCTACGTAATCAGTCGGCTGTGTATGAATTGCTCGACGGCATTCGCCCTCAGTGGGTGTTTCTGGCGGCGGCTCGAGTAGGCGGAATATTTGCCAACAGCGCGTTCCCTGCAGAATTCATCTATGACAACTTGATGATGCAAAGCAACGTCATGCACGCCTGTTATGAACTCAAGGTGGAGAAAATGCTATTCTTGGGGAGTTCCTGCATTTACCCAAGGTCAGCTCCTCAACCGATGAAAGAGGAATATCTTCTGACAGGTCCCTTGGAATCTACAAATAAGCCTTACGCCGTAGCCAAGATCGCGGGCATAGTTATGGCTCAAGCATATAGACGCCAATATGGAGCAAATTTTGTATCAGTTATGCCCTCCAATCTGTATGGTCCATTTGACAATTTTGACTTAAAAAGTTCTCATGTCCTGCCCGCTCTACTCAGGAAGACTCATGAAGCCAAAGTGTCGAACGCCGAACATGTTGAGATCTGGGGAACCGGCTCTGTCTTGCGTGAATTCCTTCACGTTGACGATTTAGCGGACGCTTGCGCATTCTTGATGAAGAATTACGACGAGATGGAGATAGTAAACATAGGATCAGGCTATGACATATCGGTTTTGGATCTCGCAAAATTAATAAAGGAAGTGGTAGGATTTGAAGGAGATTTACGCTTTAAATCGGATATGCCCGACGGCGTACAGCAAAAATTGTTGGACATTTC
>JARLHM010000060.1 GCA_031292235.1 Syntrophaceae bacterium
AGGAGCGCCTTCAGTCGATGCTATTGAGACTACGTTGGGCGTGGATACTAGATATTCTGTTTGCTCACTATGTTCCGGGAATTGTGGTATCAGTTGCAGAATAGTTCAGGGAGTTCTCGCAAAAATTGGTGGGAATCCTTACCACCCTGTTTCCAAAAGCGACCCATTGGCCTTTGACACCCCATTGGACAAAGCGGCTAAGATCGGGGCTTCTGTTTGCGCCATCGGTTCAAGCGGTATTCAGACACTTTATGATCCTTTCAGAATTCTCAAACCCCTTAAACGTATCGGTCCACGAGGGTCCAGAAAATGGAAAGCCATTTCATGGGCGCAGGCTGTTGATGAAATCAGCGAGGGTGGCAATCTTTTTGGAGAAGGTAATGTCGAGGGTCTGAAGACTATCAAGACTTCACGAGAAGGCCTGACCTTATTAGCTGGTCGAATCGATTGGGGGGCGCTTCTTTTCTTGGAGAAATTCGTTTCTGCATTTCCTGGAGCTTCTTTTGCGCGCACTAATGAAATCCTGTTAGAGGCTAAAGAACGTCAAACAGTTGAATCAATCTTCGGAACCGGGAACGGGCCTTTAGATGCTGATTATCGGAATGTATCGTTCTTACTAGACTTTGGCTCAACTCCTTTGGATTCCGGGCGACCTTTAGTATCAATCGCCCGTCAAATTGCCGACGCAAGGTTGAAATCACCGTGCATGTCCTGGGTTGTTGTTGATCCCAGAGCTTCGACTTCTTCCTCCAAAGCTGATCATTGGATACCAATCGTTCCGGGGACCGATGACATGTTTGCTTTGGCTATCGCAAAGGCTTTATTCGAAAAACATGGCGACGCTTTGAAGCAACGTGACGACGAATTGGAAAAAATTACTGAAAAGTGTTCTTTCGAGGAATTGGCATCTCGTTGCGGTGTCAAGTCGCAAATGGTTTTGAAGATAGCTGGAATGATGGCAAATGCAGGCCCAAAGTGCGCTGCCATTTGTGGGAGCGGCATTCTGGCTCAGCCCAATGGAGAACAAACCGCACGATTAATTCTGACAATGAATTTAATGGTTGGATCAGCGCCGGGTTCAGGTGGATTACTGAGCTTTAATGAGGACATTCTAAAACATTTGAGAGTCTCAGTCCTCGGACAAAATGCTCCGAAGTTCGAGCCCGCTCCTTTACTCCCCGAGAATCGTGGCCTAATTATGTGGCAGGCGGATCCCGTATATTATGGGCCTCCAAAGGCTGCCAAGATTCTATCCGACAAAAAGGCGAATCCATTATTTGTAGCGATAGATCGAACTATTACAGAATCCGCTGCTTTCGCGGACTATATCCTACCAGATACCACCTATCTTGAGAGATGGGATATATGCTCCTTACCCCCATCTTGTGCGAAACCAGGGTTTGGTGTCAGATCCCCGGTTGTGGGGGGGCTTGATCCTCAATCCGGACTTTATTTCCCAGTTTTACCGGACAATTTGGTTATGGAAGATATCCTTATCCAGCTTGGGGCTTCAGTGGGATTGGACGAGTTTTTGCCTGATAAAAATGGTAAGCGACCAAATTCGTGGCAGTTTTATGAAAAGGTCTTTTCAAGCGCTGCTAATTATGTTGACCGTCAATACGCTGGCCTTGGTCAAGTTTCTAGACATCAGGTTGACAAGATTAGAGAACGGGGTGGTATTTTTCCATCTTCCGAAGTAAATGCAGTTTCTATTCAACCCAAGGCTGTTAAAACAAAAAATCAAGAGACATGGTCTATCAGCCCACAGCCGAACCAAAAGGACCCAAAAGACCTAATACTGGTAGCCTATACTTTGCCGTTCCATCGATTTCCCGGATCCGGTGTGAATTCTTGGCTCCTGGAAATACTTCCTGAAAACAAACTGGTGATCAACCCAATAGACGCGTCTGAACGAAAGATTAAACAGGGAGATGATCTTTTTATCCAGACGTTCGACGGTAATTTTTCAGCCCGTATCAAAGCGCAGGTGTCGCCCGGTATAAGACCTGGGGTAGTCGCTATCGCGAAGGGATTCGGTTATAAGGGATCCGGTGCCTCAGTGAATATAATCGACGAATTGAAATCTCCGGAAGACAAACCAAGGTCCGCTGGAGTAAACTCTGGGGAATTTTCCGGCCAGTTTCCAGTGAGAATAAAGGTATCCAAAGCTTAAACCTAGCAAATCCCGCATGTAACCGTTGAGAAAATCCACTGCCTTGTTTTATTGTTCAGTTGCGACCTCATATTTTTAATTTAAATTAATCAATAATTACACTCACCCTTGAAATATAATACATAACATTAGACTCTAGTTATATCATTTTCATTTGACATGATATATTATCTTTGTTACTAGATTTTCTTAGCTTTTACGATGGGGTAATTTATGTTCTCCTTAAAATTGAGAAGGCCTAGCGCTTCCGTCAAAATTCCTAATCATACATTGCTGTATGGCATAGTGGTCGCAGCATTAGGAGCGTTTATTACTCTGGGCGCAGCTACTAGGTTGTATGAATTGAAGGAATTTTTTCCTCTTAGGCTCCCTGAGCAGCTAAACGAATTCCTCCTAAATTACGTCCCGTTCATGTTTGGCGTGTTTATTACGACTGTGGCCGCCTGCGCTGGTGTAATAGTGGGCTTGAACTGGTTGTTTGGCGGACTTAAACGGATCTTTAAGATCAAATTGACTTTCCAGGACCCGAGAGAATTTTACAGATTGAATGAGGTTACCGAAGGGTTACGGGAAGGCAAGATTACAGCTTATGATTCGGCCCCTTCGATGATTTTTTATGTACTCGGAAGAGTCTGGTCTAATGCGAGATATATTTCCCAAATACCGGGTCATATCATCAAATGGAACATGAAATTCATTTGGAAAGCGATCGCGGTAGGCATTGTCATCCACTTCTTTTTCAAAATATTGCAATCAGCTCCAAACTATCTAGCATCCATAGGATTAGGAGCAAATTACTTACTCCCTTCACCATATCCTTTCTACAAGTTATTGTTGGTTGTGTGCATTTTAAAGATGTTCATTTCGCTATTGCTTATTCCTTTAAAAAGACCTGAAGCCTCTAGGGAAATGGATTCAATGATCGTCGAAGGCAAGGGCCATCCAACTCTATTTTTCTCCATCATTGAAGAAGGGTCGAAAATATTTTCCCATAGAGGCTTACCAAATCGGGTTATGAGGTCAAGGGCCTCAAAGGCTTCAGATGGTGAAACCACTATTGGTTCCCTTATTGAGAGTTTTCCGGAATACGTAAAGACGTCCAATAGGTTCGCGGCTTTGTTAAGTTTAATGCTTGGATCGGTAATGTGTCTGGTAGGCTTCCTGCAACTGATTTTGATGCAATACCCAAGTTTTTCGGTAGCGTATGATGATTTTTTTCGCATCTATATGTTTACCGCCTTAGTGGACATTCTTCTGAACACTTTAATAATTCTTTTTGGTAAGAGCTTTCTCGATCAGGGGCAAGCGTTAATGGCGGTCTATCGTTTCAAATCGAACCTGGTTTTTGTAGAGGCCAAGGGTGACTTCGACATCAATTCTGTAAATGGGACCAGAGGCAAAAAGACCAATGGCAAGGAGTTTGAGGCGTTGAGGGAAGGCGCGTTTAATGTTCGCTATTTTTCCGCCGAGGCAATCTCGGAGTCAGTCACCCCCGAGGGGCCTCGTGAATTGATTGGACTGGGAACATCGGAAACTCTAACAAAGGATATAACAACTCTAAAGTATCTGCCGTTTCAGGTTCGGTTCGTGGAACGTTACCCGAGTTCCTGGACAGAAGTGGAGATTATAGAAGAAAAGGATTCGATCCCCGATGAATCTCCTGAGCCGGGTATAGACATTGCGCAGTCAGAGGAACATCCGGGAGTTTGCACAGGCGCATGAAGATGCTTCAATGGTCATGCTTCGTGGTCCCATCACCGTATTTTTTGATAGCCTTGCAAATCCTTTGTTTCGAATTTGGAACTGCTCAATATTCATGAGGTCTTATGATTTGAGTCTAAAAATTTGATCATCGAAGCTTTTTTCTTTAAACTTGTTCTTTAGTTTTGCGCTCCTGTTTTGACGACATGAGGTGGACAGATGAAGTTATCAACTTTTCGAACTATTTTAACGTTATTAATGCTCATCTTTTTTTTGACGGCCAGCATCGGGTTTGCCGAGGATTATCTGGTAATAAAAAAGAAGAGCGGACCGACCCAAAAGGTCCCTTTGAATTTTCCTCCTGATCAGATTGAATCTTTCCAGGTTGAATCCGGCCCGAATAACCAACCATCAAATGCTGGAGCGCAGCTAAATCCGCCTGGAGGCGCCGAGAAAAGCGCACAAACTCCTAGTGAACGACCGGCCATCACATCTGATGAAGGACCAGTTGATACTTCCGGGTCAAAAGTCCCCACACAGGAATCTCAAGCCTTTAAAAAAGGGCCCCAGATTAAACAAGGACAAGGTCCAGGCATATCAGGTCCCACACGCCATACTACACCAGGACCAGAAAAGGCTGTCCCTTTCAAGGGTCCTGATCAATCTCAAACCAAGCCGTCGGTTGGAGTTGAACAACGATCAGTTTCAACAACTTCGCAAGGTCAGGGAGCGTCAAATCAACAGCCTGCCACAAGATCAGTTTTCAATGTAGGCATATTCAAGTTACCGGATAACATAGCCGCCCTACCGGATTTTAGCGCTTTTAAACCATTTAAAGTCCTTGCAACGGACCGAGTTGATCTTGATCCGGCCAAAGGAGAAAACGAGCCATCAGGTCTCCCGGAGAAGATGGATGATACTGGCTTACGCTTCATGGGAACATTTCTTGTTTCGGGGGAAGGCCTTTTTCGTTGGAGAGTTGAGTCAAAAGATGGGGTAAGGCTGAACATTGACGACAAGACCATAATTGAAAATGATGGGATTCACCAAGCTGCATCCAAGGATGGTTATGTCCATCTGGCCGAAGGCGTGCATTCCATAATACTCGACAGCTTCAATTCAAAAGGGGCTCCTCTGTTAAAGCTTTTCGTTCAGGCGCCAACTGGCCAGGAACAGCTCTTTTCCATTGGTAACGGCCTACTTGGTTGGAAAGAGCCTGCAAAACCCTATGATGTTTTGTGGGGCCACATTTACTTTGTTCCTCAGGGGAATTATCCGGAAGGGCCTGATTTTGGGAAACTAACACCGGTAGGACGACTGATAGCTCCCCAATTGGACATTGATGGCGGAAATTTTCCTGGAATTCCGGGTCGCAGGGACATGATCGGATTAAAGTATCAGGGATTCTTTAACGTTGAAGGCGCCGGTATTTTTGCATTTAGGCTGATTGCTGATAACTTCGCTAAACTTATGATTGGAAAGAATCCTATAGTGGAAATGACCAAAGGATCGAAAAATGATCAGGGCGTCATTGGATGGGCTTTTCTCCAGCAGGGGAGTTATCCGATTGTGCTCGATTATTTCCACACTCAAGGGGAACCGAAACTTCAGTTGTTTGTGACGCAACCGACCAAACCGGAGGAGCTTTTCTCACCAGCTAATACATTAACCGGTTTTCCTGCGGATAGTGGTAAGTTGAGCCTTATCCCCGCGTTTGTGTATTTTGTTCCTACAAACACGAAGAAAATGCCTAATTTCAATAAACTATCACCCGCAGGAATGTTTTTCACAAAATCAATTGATTACCCGATAGACCGTGGGACCAGAGAATTCCCAGGGATACCTAAACGGGAAGAGTGGTTCGGTATCAGATTTTACGTGAAGTTTTCGTTATCGGACCAAGAGGCCGGAACCTATAAATTCCGAATTGTTTGCGATGATTCGGCCCGTTTGATCATCGGAAAGAAGATGGTTGTAAATGCCGAAGGCGGCGGCGCCAAGCCGGCGACCCAATCAGGAAGCGTAGAACTCACTCCGGGTAGCCACGAAATGTTTCTGGACTACCTTCAAACCACTGGACCAGATGGAGTGCAATTGTTTATAACTCCTCCTGGTGGACAAGAAAAAATCTTCTCATTTGATTAAGTTGCAGACGCCAAGCCAATTTTGACCTTAAGTTCCTTCTAACAACAAAGCCGGCTCTGTAGCCGGCTTTGTTGTTGGCGAACAGATAGCGGCGGCCTCATTTAGGATATTCCACTGAGACAAGACTCAGCCCCTGAGACGGGGCCGCCGGCCCAGATTTGGACCGGTCACGGGATTCCAGGATGGCTCCAAAGTCTTGAACACTGATTTTACATGAACCTACTCTTACAAGAGTACCAACCAAAGATCGGACCATGAAACGAAGGAAACCCGACCCGCTGATTGTAAATGTCAGGTTTGGGGATCCTTTTCCATCATGCCATTTAGCTTCGAAAATCTCTCGTGTTGTTGAAGGGGTTCCCGATGTCGCCGTCCCGAATGTAGCAAAATCATGTACCCCCAAAAGTATGTTTGAAGCCGCTTGGAGTTCGTCCAAATCAAGCTTTTGACTTACCTGCCAGGAGTACAATCGTTTCAAGGGAGAACGAAGCCGATGGTTAAATATTTGATACCGGTAAGTTTTAGAAATGGCGGAATGTCTGGCGTGGAAATCGTCTCTCACTTCAGATACGTCTTTTATGCAAATATCGTCTGGGAGAAGAGTATTAAGGGCCCTCTTGAGGTTTTCGGAGGGGTGATTCCACGACACAACTATGTGCATTACCTGACCATGCGCATGAACGCCCGAGTCAGTTCGGCCCGCTCCATAAACCGGAATTCGTGTATGGAATAGCTTTTCTAGAGCCTTTTCAATTTCGCCCTGAATCGTAACCGCGTTTGGTTGGAATTGCCATCCATGGTAATTCGTCCCATCATATTCGACAACGGTCTTGAATTTAAGCATTTCTGTTTCAAAGCTCTAGAGTTTATTCAGGATGGGGGCTCTTTCGACACCATTTCCAGGAAGTACTCATGAACTCTAGTATCAGCGGTCAATTCAGGATGGAACGACGTGGCTAGAAATCTACCCTGGCGCACAGCTACGATTGAGCCGTCTTTCAATTCACAAATTATATTTACTCCTTGGCTGACTTTCACTACCCTAGGGGCCCTTATGAAAATACCTCTAAAAAGCCGGCCAGAAAGGCCTGTTATCTTGAGATCCTCCTCAAAACTTTCTATCTGCCTACCGAACGCGTTTCTTTCCACAACCATGTCGATGAGACCGAGAGTTGGCTGATCGG
>JARLHM010000061.1 GCA_031292235.1 Syntrophaceae bacterium
ACGAGTCGCCTGGCGAAAGAAGCCGCAGCCGCCGTTTCTCCATGCATGACGTAAATTTCACTTGCAGGTGTGCCTAAAGTAAAAGCGCAGTGATTGTTGGCGGTAGGTCCGCCCATTATGTAATGGGCCGCCGCAGTTCCCTTGCGTAATACAAAGAGCATCATAGGCACATTGGTCTGTTCTATGGAATAAATCAAGGACTGCCCCAACCCAAGCAGTTCAGCTCTTTCTGCTATATCCCCGACATCAATGCCGGATGTATCCTGGAACCAAATGATAGGCACACGGTCTCTACCGCAGAGCGTCACGAATTCGTTCATCTTTATGAGGCCCTGACGATAAAGCTTTCCGCCAATCCCGGGATACTGAGCATATTCAGGGTAACCTTGTCCCAAAAATCCCTGTTTGTTGCCTATGACCCCGACCAGAAAACCGTCGATTTTGACTAGACCGGTGTATGCCTCAGGGCCGTACGTAGGCCTAAATTCCATATGTTCACTGTTGTCCGTCAGTCTCGCCAGAACGTCTATAAAGTTATAGATGGCCTTTTGATTCATCGGGACGATGTAATTAAGGTCCTCAGATTTAAATTTAGGTGTGGCTGGGGTCGCTACTCTGAAGAATCTGGGATCATAAGCCGGCATGTAACTCATATATTCTTTAAGAGCATCGAGTAGCGCTTCTTCCGTGTCGAAAACATGTTTGAAAAAACCGGTCTGGTCATGGTGAATCCCTACACTACCGGGCGGGACTTCCTTGAAATGGCGGGTAGCTTCAATGAGGGACTCTGCGCCTTCTAGGTCAAAAAAACCCTTCGGAGTCATTCCGCTGACTATCCCGCCACCGCCAACCGCTATGTTACAGTCCTTGTGAGCCAGCAAAATGGCGGGGCTGATGCCGTGATAACCCCCACCGGCGGGGTTTGTCCCATAAATGCCGGCCAAAACCGGCATCCCGAGTTTTGCCAACTCAGCATGTCTAAAAAATGTAGCTCCGCCACCCCTTCGATCAGGATATACTTCCTGCTGCTCTGTGAGTTTTACGCCGGAACAGTTAACAAGCCAAACCAAAGGTAATCTAAATCTCTTTGCGAGGTCCGTAACACGTAGAATGTTGGCGGCCTGACCGGGCACCCAAGCCCCAGCCATGACTTTGTTGTCAAAACCTATAATGACAGCCCATTTGCCGTTGATCTTTCCCAGACCGTCAACAACCCCAGTACTTCCTTCTTCATTGTCCTCTGGATTAAATATTGAGTGCAGAGGGCGCCAGGTTCCAGGGTCCACAAGGCGTTCAAGTCGCTGAAATACAGTTAGCTGGCCGCGGTCATTAATTTTTTTCTCTGGAAGCCCAGCAGAGCGCTTCTTTTCTACTTCTTGATCAAGCTCTATCTCAATTTCACGAATTTTTGCTACGTTAGCTTCACCATCGCGAATCTTAGAATCAGGTAGCGGCTTTCCAATTTCCGCCATCTTTTCGAAGTACGGTCTCATCCCTCTTCCTCCGTCAGCAACGATTTCTAGTACTCTTTTCCTCTCGGATGGCGTACAATATCAGCTTGAGCAAGGCTTTTCAACTGCCACATGCTGTAAATGTAGAGCTGTTCTCTTTTTTAAAATTTTATGACTTTGATTAAAAGACCATCAGGAATTGGGATCGCTCGCCTCAAAACCTCCGAAGATCGTCTCCGTCGGATTGCTCCAACCCCTCCTTAAGTTCATCCGGCGAGAATTCTGTCTTTTTCGGCGGAATACTTCGAAGTGGAGGGAAAAGTCCCTTGAATTTTGGCGAGTTCTGCTCCATTCGCTCCGGCGAATGGTGCGACCAGTACGGTGTGGAGTCTTCTTCCTCTATCAGGACCGTCAGTAACAGAGCTGGATATCTGTATCTAGGGTTATTACCCAGAAAGGTGAGCATCTCTCTAGCCCTCAGAAATGATTCTCTGCGCCTGTTTATCTCTCCCAGTAGATACATTACCATAGCAGGGTCGCCCTTTGTTAATCCTCTACGCAGAGCGTCGTCCAGATAATGATCAGCCCTTTCTAGAAGCTCTGATTCAGTGTGTAAAGCCCCGAGTTCTCTGGCCGCCCAAGAGCCTTTCAGCCCTAATATACCCAAATCTCTAGGGTTCAATCCTCTAGCCTCGAGCGTATTTAATAGAGCCAGTTGTGGCCTGGCGCGCCTCTCATCACTTGACTCAACGACAAAAATACTCTGATATGCTGATGATCTGACAGCGAGTTTCAGATTCTCGGGTACTCGATTTTGGAAATCTTGTGTTCTGTAGGTGAAAAAACAGTTCGGACATGAAGCGATTTCAGATACTCTGTTTGAATCGCGGGGCAAAAGTCTGAAGTCAAGCCCGTAACCAAAAGCCGATACTGTTTTCCCCTCACTGTTCCAAAAATGAGAGAAATGATGGTGGCATATCGGGCAAGCAAGAACTTTCACTGAACTGTTCACGCGATCCTCCTTAGATTACATTTAACTTTTGACGACCAAACAAAATGGAACTAATGCGGTAATATTAACATAAATGGACCTTTTTGACCATTAATTTCTTTATTCCAGATCTTAGTTATAAGGTTAACTATCCTATTATCCGAGGTTTTACGTTCTATGACCTCTACTCATTCTAAAAAGCGGCTTATCGACTATGAGCACGAAATGAATCCCGCCCAATTTGCCGCAGTTTCGACTGAAGCCGGGCCAGTTCTTGTTATTGCTGGAGCGGGTTCCGGCAAAACTCGAACTATCGTATACAGGGTCGCGTGGTTGGTGGATCATGGAGTCGATCCTTCTTCGATCCTCTTGCTGACTTTCACTCGAAAGGCTTCTCAGGAAATGTTGAGCAGGGCTATAAGGTTGTTGGATGACAGAATTGCCCTTGTGTCAGGAGGAACATTCCATTCGGTAGGCGCGTCTATTCTTCGGAGATATTCCCACTTTCTTGATTTCGAAGCTTCATTCACAATTCTTGATCAGAGTGACAGTCATGAGATGCTTGATATCGCCAGGAAGGAACTTTCGCCTCCAATCGATGATGTCAAATCATTTCCTAAGGCTAGGACTATCTCCGAGATAATCAGTCGTGCTGTTGGTTCCGGAGAGACCATTCAAGAAATAATTAGGCAGAGATATCAGCATCTTGAAAACTACGGACCTGACATTGAGAGAGTTAGAGCCTTTTACGAACAATACAAACGAACCCACCATTCGATGGATTATGACGATCTGTTGGGGCGCGCTATAGATTTGCTTGAAACAAACGAAAAAATCAGAAATGATGTTTGCTCAAAATGGTCTCACATTCTGGTTGATGAGTATCAAGACACCAATAGGCTCCAGGCTCGCATGGTACGCCTGCTTGCCAATGAACATGATAACGTCATGGCCGTAGGTGACGATTCTCAAAGTATCTATTCATTCCGAGGGGCTGATTTCAAGAACATCATGCGATTTCCTGATTTGTTCCCCGGCACGAGAATTATCAAGCTCGAAGAAAATTACCGCAGCGTTCAGCCAATTCTAGAAGTAGCCAACAGCATCATTGAAAGAGCGGGTATGGGATTTCAAAAGAGGCTATTTACAACCAGAAAACACGGTACACGCCCACTACTGGCCAGACCGTTCAGCGAAAAAGACCAGAGCGTCATGATATTAAGAATGGCGAAAGAATTTACCCGACTTGGGATTCCTCTTAATGACGTCGCCGTGCTTTTTCGAGCTGGGTTCCATTCTTTCGATCTGGAAGCTGAACTTACAAAGGCACGCCGGCCTTACGTCAAATATGGCGGGTTCAAGTTTGTCGAAAGCGCGCATATTAAAGATGTGCTGGCCCACTTACGAGTCATAGCAAATAAAAGTGACAGAATCGGTTGGGCGCGTATTCTCAAGACCATTCCCCACATAGGGGACAAGACAGCCAAGGCTCTCGCAAGTGGATTTGTGGAAGCCGATCCATCGTCTGATCTAGCGATTATCGTCCCTGAGCGCAAAAAATATACCGACGCGGTAAGAAATCTAGTAAACATGCTGATTCAGATTTCGCACTCGGATGGTTCTCTTCCTGAGAAGATCGACCAAGTAAATCGCTTTGTGACCCCATATCTTCAATCTTCATACGACAACTATCCCAAAAGGCTCAGAGAACTCGATCAATTGGCGCAGATGAGCGCTCCATACAAATCGCTGACAGAGTTTCTGAATGACGTTGCTCTTGAACCACCGGATCCTGAAATTGATGAAGATATTGACTCGCAACAGCGGCTTGTTTTGTCAACCATACATTCAGCGAAAGGACTTGAGTGGGGAACAGTCATAATTATCTGGGCTGCCGAAGGCAGGATCCCCTCCCCTATGTCGCTGGGTGACCCCGATGATCTTGAAGAAGAACGTCGATTGCTCTATGTCGCGGTGACTAGAGCCAAAGAGCGCCTCGTCATAGTTGTCCCACAAACCATTTATGACAGGAGGCTGGGACTAGTTCCAACGACCCCGTCTCGTTTCCTGGAAGAAATTCCCATGGATCGATTCGCAACTCGGTGGTCGCTGGATTGTGTGGAAAAGCCTTGACAGAAAATTGTGAGACCAATATGTTAGTGTTTTAAGGCTAGGAGAGATGACCGAGCGGCCGAAGGTGCTCGCCTGCTAAGCGAGTGTGGGGTGTAGAGTCCCACCGAGGGTTCGAATCCCTCTCTCTCCGCCACCATTGATCGCTATTATCTCAAATTCCACATTCGAGAGTCGCGTGGAAATTCATCAGACATTTTTTGACAACAATACTAACAATTTGTATTTCTCAACCGAATATTATCCGACAGACAACCACTGAAGCGATCACCCCAACTGTGTCCGCGACTAAACCGGCGTGAATCGCGTATTTGGTTTTTGTTATGCTAACCGCTCCAAAATAGACCGCCACCACATAAAGCGTTGTTTCTGTGCTCCCTAAAATCACCGCGCCGAGTCTTGCCTGAAAAGAATCCGCCCCGTGTGAACTCACTATCTCGCCTAAAATCCCGAGGGACGCTGCCCCGGACATGGGTCTCGTAAGGGCCAAAGCTAGAATATCCGATGTAATCCCATAATCTCTCAAGGATGACGGAATTAGGCTCGTTAGGATATCCATTGCCCCTGACGCGCGAAACATGCCTACCGCCACCAATATGGCCACCAAATAGGGAATTATGTTGACCGCAATATCAAATCCCTGCTTTGCTCCTTCGACAAAAGTTTCGTAGACCTTGACACCCTTCAGAGCCCCATAAACCGGGATTCCCACGAGAAAAATGAGCAGGATCAAATTAGATATAGTGGAGGCTAGTTCGTTTGTTGACATGCTTTTTTAGACGCTGAGAAAATCAATCCTGGTATCTTTTCATCTTTGACATTGTACGAGCAATACAAAACGCCGAAATCGTTGAAAAACTGGTAGCGATAATAGCAGGGAAGATTATGATTGTAGGGTCTTTTGAACCACCTGCGGCCAGTAAGGCTATGGCCCCAAAAGGAACCAGTTGCAGGCTGGAAGTATTCAGCGCAAGAAACATGCACATCGCATGAGTAGCGCGGCCCTTTACCGGGTTAAGAGTTTCCAGGTCCTTCATCGCCTTTATCCCAAGAGGCGTCGCAGCATTGTTCAGGCCGAACATGTTTGCGATCATATTGGCGGCCATGGCGGCAATTGCCGGATGGTCCCTGGGAACACCTGGGAAGATTCGAACCATCAAAGGAGCGATCATTGCGCTGAGTTTCTCGGTCAGGCCGCTTTTCTCGGCTATTCTCATTATACCCAACCACAAAGCCATGATCCCGGTTAATCCGAGAGACAGTCTAAAAGCGTTCATGGCCGCATCAGGGACGGAATTCACCAATTGCTTCAGGTTACCGGTCAGCAACGCCGTCACTGCCGACACCACCAGAAGTCCAAGCCAAATCAGATTAAGCAATGATCGCCTCCAATGACCTCAAGCTATTTCTTCTTTCCAGTTGCCGATTTGGAAGGCTCTGTCTTTGTAGTCTTTGATGTCTCTTTTTGTTTCGCCTTCGTCAGGTTTTCCTGTATGACCTTGTTTTCCGGGGCCAATTTGGCGGCTTTGGTCAGCAAGTTGATTTGCTGTTTAACATCTCCTTTTTTGTCGAGGCTAACAGCAAGATCATTATAAGCAAGGGCCAAGTCCGACTTTATCTGAGGACTGTCGGGTGAAATAGCCAATGCCTTGCTGAGGAATTGAATCTCCTGCTCGTGTTTATCCTGTTCACCAAAATTAAGCGCCTGATTATGATAAATTGTCGCCAGGTTCGTTTGAGCGGCTTTGTTTTGGGGATCATTCTTCAAAGCTTTCTCTAAAAGTGAAACCGCCTTGGATATTTTTCCAGCCTTGTATTCGCTGACGCTCTCTTTGGTTAGTGCGTTTGAAAGATTGGAATGGGTCAGTTTGTTCTTAGGATCAAGCTTCAGCGCGCTTTCAAGGTTCGCCACCCTATCAGCGAAGCTTAATGGACCCGGACTGACTGCGTAGTTGTTGTATGCGCCGGCAAGGTTCTTTTGAGTTACTGCTTCGTTAGGCGTCAATTCAAGAGATTGCTTAAGCAATGATATTTGGGTTTCGAAATCCCCTGCCTTGCCTTTAATGACCGCAAGATTGGAAAGAGCTTTAGCCAGTTCACGCTCCGTCAAGGCGACTTTGGGAACTAGTTTCATAGACTTCCTGAGTAAATCGATTTCCTCCTGAATCTCACCATTCTTTCCCTTTTCAAGCGCCTGATTGTAGTAGGCTACACCGAGATTCTTTTTGATTCCTGGATTGCTTGGGTCAAGAGCGAGAGCGTCCTCCATTTGCTTTATCTCGTCCTGTCCCGTAGAGACAGCGCCTTTTACGATACTTGCATTGTTTAGCAGCGCGGCAAGGGCCTTTTTGGCTGCCGAATCTTTCGGATTAATTTCCAGGACCTTCTTGAGAAAATAAATCTTGTCATTTTCATTGACCTTGTCATCTGAAGCCGACACCGCCTGTAGGCATGCGTTAATAAAATTAGTCCGAATCTCAGCGTCTTCCGGTTCCACTCCGAGCGCCTTTTCGAAGAAACGGAGCCCCTGCAGGGTTTTCCCTTCTTTGCTCAGACGAATCCCATAATTGTTGTATGCGATTGCCAACACCCGTTTAAATTTCACATTTTCCGGGTCCAGACTCACCGCCTCTTCAAGGGCTGGTAGCGCCTCGGTCATGTTATCTCGGGACAGCAGATGGCTCCCCCTGAAGAACGCATTCTCAGCCTTCTGGGTCTCAGTCGGATCGGAACCCAACGCAACCATCGTTCCCACAAGGGTGACAGACATCACCAGGCAGAGACAGACTATTTTTTTTGTAGGAAGATTGGTTCCAGAAAACAATATTTTGAATCTCCTTTTTGTTTGAGGTGTCGTATAAATTCAGTTCCGTAACAATTCGGTTTCCGGACCGGTCATTCAGGCGGACAACGTATATCATGACTAATTTTACCGGTCAAGGACACAGATAGTTTTTTATTATTGTGATAACGGCATGTTAAGTTTTAAGAGTTATCGCTGGGATACGAGATATCGATAATCTCCTGAAGAGCTGCGGTAAATCGGATTGCTTGACAAAATTTGTCGAGTTGTTAAAACGGCCATCTGAACAAAGTAGTTAAGGAGGAAACCGCATGATTGAGGTCATGGGGCTAACCAAATACTATGGTAGCCTCGCCGCTATTAGAGATGTGAATTTCAGTGTCAACGCCGGAGAAATTGTTGGTTTTCTCGGACCAAACGGGGCAGGTAAGACAACTACCATGCGGATCCTGACGTGTTTCACGCCTGCTACTTCCGGGACCGTCAGGATTTCCGGAATAGATGTAGGCGAAGATTCCATGGCAGTCAGACGCAGTATTGGTTATCTTCCTGAAAACGTTCCGCTATACGACTGGATGCGGGTTCGAAGCTATCTGGAATTTGTGACACGGGCAAAGGGAGTTGCTTCGTCGGATCGAGTCAAGGAGATCGATCGGGTCTCTGGTGTTGTAGGGATTCAGGACGTTCAGACGAAATTGATCCGATGGTTGTCTAAAGGTTACAAACAGCGGCTAGGCCTTGCTCAAGCCTTGATCGGTGACCCGCCAATAATCATTCTTGACGAGCCGACTATCGGACTCGACCCCCGACAAATTCGAGAAATCAGGAATCTTATCAAGAGCTTTGCCTTGAACAAGACAGTCATACTTTCATCCCATATTTTACCCGAAGTAAGTCAGGTCTGCTCCCGCGTAATAATAATCAACAAGGGCGTGATAGTAGCTGAAGACACGCCGGAAAACCTCATAAGTGGTTCCACTAGAACTTCTAGAATCCAGGTCACCCTACGAGCGCCGGAACAGGAATCCAAAAACTTGATCTCCGGTATAAACGGAGTTTCTACAGTCAAGACATTAGCGCCGTTCGATGAAGGGATGTTGACCCTAACAGTAGAGTCCCAACAGGGCTGGGACATCAGGCCGGAATTGGCGCGAGCCATTGTGGCAAAGGATTGGGACTTGCTGGAACTAAGGTCAATAGATGTCAGCCTTGAAGATGTCTTTATTGATCTGGTGACGGAAGAATCCGGTGACATATTGACAAAGGAAAGTGTTATAGACAGGGAGGTGGCGTAGTGAATGGTTTCCTAGCGATCTTTAGAAAAGAGATGGCCAATTTCTTCGTGTCTCCCATAGCTTATACTGTGATTGGCTGCTTTCTGATAATCGCCGGTTTCTTCTTTTGGGCCAACGTGTCATTGCTGAGCCTCGTGAGTTTACAGGCGGCAAATGATCCATCAATAACGTCCAGGATAAACTTGACCGACGTTGTAATTCGCCCGTTAGTCCAGAATATGAGCATAATACTGTTGTTTCTTGTGCCATTGTTGACCATGAGGTTGTTTTCAGAAGAGAGGAAAACCGGCACAATAGAACTCCTGCTTACATACCCCATAAATGATTTAGGGATTGTTTTGGGAAAATTTCTCGCAGCGGTAAGTGTATTCCTCATCATGATAGTGTGCACACTATCTTTTGCGTTCATCATGCTAACACTGGGGGCTTTCGACATCGGCGTATTTCTAAGCAGTTATCTCGGATTGATCCTCATGGGATCATCTTTTATAGCCTTGGGAGTTTTTATATCATCGGTGACGGAAAACCAGATTGTGGCCGCTGCCATCTCATTTGGAGCGGCCCTGATGTTCTGGGTAATAAGTTGGACATCATCATTCACAGGACAGACACTGGGAGCGATAATTCGTCAGACGTCCATAATTGAGCGGCTCGATTCATTTCTTAAAGGTGTAGTCACACTCTCCGATGTAACTTACTTTGTGTTTTTCACCGCTTTCTTCCTGTTTTTAAGCTTCAGATCAATTGAAACTCAGCGGTGGAGGGGATGATCAATGAGTGATTTCTTGCGATCACGCGCCATGAAAGGCGGAGGATTGGCTTTAGGGACTCTAATCTTTTTTGCTATTATAATAGCTCTTCAATACATCGCTATTCAGAATCCGCTAAGGTGGGATGTCACGAAAACCGGCAAACACACGCTTGCCCCTCAAAGTAAACAGGTGATTGAGACTTTTAGTGGGAAACACATCCCTGTTTCTGCTCTAGCTTTTTATGAATCCAAAGACCAGCGGGGCCGAGAAGAAACTAAGGACCTGCTGGATCGTTACCGCGATGCGTCGAAGAATTTTACGTACACTTTTTACGATCCGGATAGAGATCGAGCCATAGCGCTTCAAAACAAGATAGATAGCTATCCCACGCTTACTCTAAAGGCAGGGGACAAGGTTGAAACACTGAACTCCATTGACGAAGAATCGGTTACAAACGCGTTGGCGCGATTACTTCGGTCAGACATCAAGAAGGTTTATTTTCTAAAAGGCCACGGAGAGCTTGACCCTTCCGATAATGGTGTTCAAGGTTTCAGTGTAGCCAAAGACCACATTGAAAAACAAAATTATAAAACGGGTGATCTCGTTTTACTCGAAACTCCAGGGGTTCCAAAAGACGCCACCATGCTGATAGTTGCAGGGCCAAAGACAGACCCAATGGAAAACGAGTTAAAGGCTATGCAGGATTTTATCAATCGGGGCGGTAGCCTGTTCGTAATGCTCAACCCGTTCCAGACCCCTAAGTTGTCAGCGTTTCTGAAGAATTATGGTTTCCAAACGACGGACGACATCGTTGTGGATAGAATGAGCCAGGCGTTGGGCGGAGACTATCTCATGCCCGTGATAACCACTTACGCACAGTTCCCTATAACCAGGAATTTCACTGTGGCCTCGTTCTTCCCGCAAACAAGGTCTGTAAAGATTATTTCTCCCAATCCCCCCGGAATTCAGGCGATAGAACTGGCCAAAACTAGCCCAGTCTCCTGGACTATTAACGAACAACAACTAAAGTCCGGCGTTGCTGATTTTGACGAGAAAACCGGGCAAAAGGGCCCTATTCCGGTTATGTCAGTCTCCACCATGACCCCGACGGAAAACCAAGAACACGCTGCGCCAGCCAAATCAGACACAGCCAAGGATGATAAAGTAAACAAAAAGGAGCATGATTCAACCAGTAAGGACAAACCTTTAAGAAAGGGTCGGGTAGTCGTAACTGGAAGCTCTCTTTTTGCCGCCAATCGCTTCTTCAAACTTCAGGGAAACGCTGATCTGTTTCTTAACACAGTTTCGTGGCTCGCTGAAGATGAAAACCTGATTGCCATAAGACCCAAATCCGAGAAGGCCCAACCGATTGTTTTGACCGCCAACCAGTCCCTATTGTCATTTTTAGTTCCGGTCGTGGTCTTGCCTCTCATTTGGATTGTGGCCGGCATAGCCGTGTTTGTCTATAGAAAATGGCCGGTAAGAGCGTAGCGATATGGCCCACAATGTCTAAAATAGAAACCAGGAGGATTAGATTCGAGGCATGAAAGGTTACAAGTTATTAATATATCTAGGTGTCTTGGTCGCCCTACTGGCCTACATATACTTTGTGGAGATTAAACATAAACAGGCTGAGTCGGAACGCAAGGAAAAAGTGGCCAGAATTGTTCAACTCGACAAAGATCAAATTGACGAGATTAAAATTTCCAGTCCCGATGGACATTCGATAGCCATTAAAAAGTCTGCTCCCGATACTTGGAATATTGTAAGCCCGATAGGCTCGGCGGCGGATCTTCGAGCGGTCAGGAACCTCCTAACTGCCGCTACTCTGGCGCAGCCAGAAAAAGTTATCTTGGAAAGGGACGTAAACTGGAAAGATTATGGTCTGGACAAACCTGACCTTGAATTGTCCTTGACAGCCCCAAGTAAAACAGTAACGATCGCATTCGGCGCTTCTAATCCTTCTCGATCCTCTTACTATCTCAAAGTCAATGGGGACCCACGACTTCTCCTGGTCCCAGACACTCTCAAAATCAGCCTGGACAAAAAAGTTTTCGATCTGCGAGACAAGTCGGTCTGCAAATTGACGCCTGACGATATCCAAAAGGTAAAGATCATTCGCGATGGGCGGGAAGTTGAGTTGGAAAAGATCAATGGGAAATGGCGTATAGTAAAGCCAATTAACGCTCCTGCCAAGCCCGCCAAGATCGGCGCGTTACTTAGGGGGATTTCCGATCTACACGCAAAGGAGATTGTCGATTCGCCTTCCGTTGAGAATAATCCCTATAAATTCGAAAAATCCAGAAATAAAATTGTATTAGAAACTAAAGACGGAGCGACAACCTTTACATTTGGCGCCACCAAAGACAAGAAAGCGGAAAATGGGGCATCAAGGAATTTCAGATATCTCTCGGTATCAGGACGGAATCCTGTTTATGTCGTGGACGACAACTTCTTCACAGGGGCAAAACTCGACCCTGAATTTTTGACCGACAGGTCCGTTGTATTGATTGAGCCGCTGATTGTTGAAAAGATACTAATTGATTTCATGGGGAAAGAATGGGAGTTCGCCAAAACCAGTGACAACAAGTGGAAAATGGAACAACCTGAACATCGAGACAAACTTGATGATTGGCGTATTAGTGAAATAATCTGGTCATTAAAGGACCTTACTTACAAATCCATGATCACTCCAGTCCCGGATGATCTGGCGCCATACCGATTGAACATGCCGCAACTTGTAATGTCAATTTATCAGAAGGCGGCAGAAAAACCTATAAAGATAACAATGGGCTGGCCTCGTCCGCAAAAACCTTCCTCGGCTGAGGACAAGGATAATTCCAAGCCACATGGAGTTGCAGGCGCAAAAGAAGCGGAACAGCAGTCCCAATCGGTGGATATGGCGTCGACCCCGGAAACCGTGTACGCAACGGTTGAACCTAAAATAGATGATCAGTCTGCGATTTATGTGTTGGATGGAGGATTTGTAGGAAAACTTAGAGTTGACCTGGACCAACTCGACAAGAAAGAGTGATCAATTAGCCACGAGCGGACCTCTGCCATCTTCGTCAATAGTGACAAGCCCGCCAGGATAATTCTCTCGTCACGTAGTTGCAGTCTGAATTGGTAGTTTTTTCCATCCATTGCTGCGCAATATGACCATGATCGCGGTCAGAGCGGCCGGTGTCACACCAGAGACGCGTGACACCTGCCCAATTGAATTAGGGCGTACCAGACTCAGCCGTTCTTTCAATTCACGGGACAATCCGGGGACCGACCTATAATCAAATGTTTCCGGGATCACTACTTTCTCCATTTTGGCCAACTGTTGAGCTTCGCGTTTTTGCCTGCTTATGTACCCCTCATATTTTAGTTCTATTTCAACTTGAGACTGAAGCTTTTCGTCTAGGGAAACATTTTCCCAAATGCCCAGTTTTGCCAGATCAGAAAATTTGATTTCCGGTCTTTTTAGAAACTTGGCGGCCGACATTG
>JARLHM010000062.1 GCA_031292235.1 Syntrophaceae bacterium
CCATCCTTGAGAGTCATAGCTGTTTCGTCTGGCCTATTGATATATCCAATCATTACCTGTGGGCCTTTTACGCAAAGCTCACCGGGAGTCCCAGGTGTTGTAATCTCTTTGTCATAGTCATTTGCGTCTACCAGTTTCACGTCCGTATTGCAAAAGGGCAGACCTATCGTTCCAGGTTTAGTCTTGGCGCCATATGGATTTACATGTGTTGTCGGCGAAGACTCAGTAAGACCGTACCCCTCACAAATCTGTTTGCCTGTCAACTGCTCAAATTTCTTGATAGTCTCCATTGGAAGGGGCGCTCCGCCGGAGAAACATCCTTTGAGCGATGTTAGATCATAATTTTTCAGTTCAGGAAAATTAATCATCCCGTTATACATTGTCGGCACAGCAGAGATAAAGGTAACCCTGTATTTTTGAATAGCCTCAAGGATAATTTGCGGTTCGGGCTTCGGAATCAATACGTCTCCCCAGCCATAGAAAATCGCACAATTCATAGACGAGGTCATCCCGAAGGAATGAAAGAACGGAAGACACCCAATCACTGTTTCATTTCCTGGCTCGAAATCAGGGAACCATGCGTTAGTCTGTTGGACGTTCGATGACAGATTCTTGTGAGTCAATTGAACGCCTTTGGAAAGACCTGTGGTTCCGCCCGTGTAAAGAAGGCATGCTGTGTCAGACCATTGACACTTGTGAGTATAGATTGTTGAAATATCTTCCTTAACAAGGTCTGTAAACTCGAACATGTTTTCTGACGCAGGAGTTTCCAGATGCATACCTCTCTCTATTAAAGTGGGCATATGGTTGAACGGGGAAGGCAGATAATCACGAATGTGGCACGAAATGATTTTGGTGATGCCAGTTTTCTTTCGCAAATTAATCATTCGGGGCACAAATAAATCCAGGGAGACCAGAAACTTAGATCCGGAATCGTTGAACTGATGTTCCAGCTCCCGGTCTGTGTACAATGGATTGTTCGTGACAACGATCCCTCCAGCCCTTAACGTTCCATAAATTGCTACCACCATCTGCACAAGGTTAGGAAGTAATGTGGCTACGCGGTCACCCGACTGGAGGCCCAGCGAGATGAGCGAATTCGCGAACCGAGACACCATTTCGTCTAGCTGTTTAAAAGTCACCGTGGCACTCTGAAATAACAGGGCTGGATTGTCAGGAAACTGCGAGGCGCTTCTTGCAAGGGCTTCAGAAAGAGTGATCTCCTCTAACGTAATCTCCGCAGGCACATCTTTCCTGTAAGACTTCAACCAGATTTTCTCCATGGCGCAACTCCTTGTTTATTGAGATGAGTTATTTCAACGTATCAGGGAAACGCTGTTATGTTCGGTGACCAGTCAGCGCTGCGCCGGGTTCCCATTTCTAAAAGGCTTGGCGCATCTGTATATTCCGAACTTTTTATTTTTTGTTTAAACTTTTGGCTCTTTCCACCATGGATAAAAATCAGGCATGTTCTTGGTTGGACTCAATTTAAAATCAGGAGACCGTTTTTCCAGGAAGCTAAGGATCCCCTCGTGAGCGTCTTTTTGGCGGCCGCACCAATGGAAACATCGGGAGTCAATAAGGTGTACGGATTGAGGGTCTTTCTCTGTAAGTCCATGCCACAGAAGAGCTTTGCTGAGCGCAACCGAAACAGCCGAGGTTTGCATTGCAATTTCTCCGGCAATTGTCAAAGCTTTCGGCAACACTTCTTCGCGGGGCAATACGTAATTGAACAGTCCTGAGGACGCTTGTTCTTCAGCTCTAAACACCCTACCTGTATATATTAGTTCAGTGGCCCGCGCTATGCCTACAATGCGTGGCAGGAACCAGGATGAACAAGCTTCCGGCACAACGCCTCGACGCGCAAAGACAAAGCCGATTTTGGCGTCCGCGGCGACAATACGAATGTCCATGGGAAGCGTCATGGTAATTCCAACCCCTACCGCATGACCGTTAATAGCCCCAATAACCGGCTTGCGGCAATTAAAGATCGCCAGGGCCACTTTTCCTCCCCGATCTCTGTGTTGGGCGATAGAAACTTTTCTGCCTTCCGTCATTGTCGAATCGAAGGTGGCTTCACCTGTGGTGAGGTCGGCGCCGGCGCAAAAAGCCTTACCCGCTCCGGTAACTACAACTGCTCGAACTGAGTCATCCTGGTCCGCCTCAGCGAAGGTATCTATTAGCTCCTGCCCCATAACAGGAGTGAAAGCGTTCATTTGTTCAGGGCGATTAAGTGTAACGACCGCAATCCCTTCACTAATCTCGAATTTGGTCTGTTTCAAATCCATCGATAACTCCGCTTTCTTTGTTTATCTATTAGGTACGGTATATGGCGCCGTCCTTCTATGTCCAGAAGATTCTTTACGGCTCGGCGCAACTAATCGGTCACGAGGTTTTCCCAGATGATCGAGTAACCCTGCCCCCGCCCCACACACATGGTAGTCAATCCGTAACGGGCATGGGGATTTTCTTTAAAAAGCCCTGCCAGAAACGCCACCAATCTCGGACCGGAAGCTGCCAATGGGTGACCATAGGCCAAGGATCCGCCCCATTTATTTACTTTAGGATCGTTAATGCTTAAGCCCCATTTATCAAGACAATATAGCGCCTGAACAGCAAACGCTTCATTAATTTCTACGATATCTATGTCTAAAATACTTAGCCCTGCCCTGGCCAAGGCTTTTTCAGTGGCTGGAACTGGAGCCATTCCCATAATTCTCGGATCAACGGACGCTACTCCGGAAGAAACCCATCTCATCTTGGGAACAACCTTTAGTTCTTCAGCTTTCTCACGAGACATCAACAGGACAACCGATGCTCCATCGTTAAGACCGGCAGAGTTTCCCGCTGTAACTCTTCCGTTCTCCTTGAACGGAGTTCTTAATTTTGCTAAAGCTTCCATGTTAGTTTCAGGCCTTGGTTGCTGGTCTTTGTCAACAATCATTCTGGTACCATCTTCCAATTCAACTTCAATAGGTACGACCATATCCTTCATCTTGCCGGTTTTGATAGCCTTGTCAGCTTTTTGCTGGCAGTCCAGAGCGTACGCGTCGGCCATCTCTTTGGTAATCTCGGGAAATTTGTCGTGAATATTTTCGGCTGTCATTCCCATATTGAAAGCTGAAGAATCACCCATAACTTCCTCTGCTCTGGGGTGAGGATCTCGCATAAAACCCATGGGTAAATGGCCCATATGTTCGACTCCTCCCGCTATAAGACAATCTACCATTCCACTAGCAATGTATGACACTCCAAACCCTATCGCTGTTAATCCTCCTGCGCACATACGATCGATAGAGCATCCCGGGATCTCCCAACCCAAATCGGCCAACATCGGTATCATTCTCCCAAGAGTGCCACCTTGCTCTTTCACCTGATTCGTTACACCCCAAAGGCTGTCTTCGATCATTTCAGGTTTGATAATAGGGTTTCGGTCAAGAAGAGCCTTTACCAACGGTACACAAAGGTCTTCCGCTCTTGTCCGCCAAAAAATACCTTTTTCGCCGGCTCGGCCAAATGCTGTCCTCACAGCGTCTATAACAAAAACTTCACGTAAATCAGCGCACATTGTTTCTTACTCCTGAGCTTTACAGTTTTCCAAGACGGCAGCGATCCCGAGACCTCCTCCACCACAAATAGTCTCGAGCGCATATCTAACATTTCGTCTTTTCATTTCATGGAGCAGAGTCACCAAAACCCGAGTTCCGGTACATGCAATCGGGTGACCGAGAGAAATACCGGAGCCGTTTACATTCACTCTATCGTATGTCTCAGGTCCGAGCCCCATCTCTTTAAGGTCGGCCAAAACTTGAGCGGCAAAAGCTTCCTGTATCTCGATGAGGTCCATATCTTTCAACTCCAGGTTCGCCTTTTGCAAAGCCTTGTTAACAGCTAGAGGCACAGTCTTATAGGCCCTTCGTGGGTCATCTCCAACAGAAACGCATGATTTTAGGACCGCCAGAGGTTTCAAACCCAATTCAGCCGCCTTAGCCGCAGAAGTCACCAATACCGCCGCAGCGCCATCATTCTCGGTCGATGAATTACCAGCGGTGCAAACACCGCCGATTACCGGTTTTAGACGACTCAAAGCCTCGATCGTAGTGTCTGAACGAGGGTTCTCGTCATGATCTACAACTATCTGTTCACCCCTTTTTCCAATAATTTTTATAGGGATTATTTCCTCTACGAATTTACCGGCATTGGCTGCCGCGCAAGCCTTGCGATGACTTTCAACAGACCATTGATCACATTGCTCTCTGGTGATTGTGTGTTCCTTTGCCCCTGTCTCAGCCCATGACATCATCGTCGGCAAGATCCCATATCGCTCCTCTGGTTGTGACATAACTCTTGCTCTTTGTATGCGGTCATAAAGAGGTGTCCCCCAAATTGAGAGGTCGCCGTGACCTTTAGGCGCCCCTTTATTGCCTCCGAGTCCCCATTTAATACTCCCGGGCAGGTAAAACTCGGCGTTACTCATACTCTCCGCTCCGCCGGCTACAATTATCTCCGCCTGCTCCGACACAATCATTGCGGCTGCGCATCGGACAACTTCAAGGCCAGTACAGCAACGACTATCAAGAGTCAGCCCGGGGATGTTTTCCGGCCAACCTGCCGTGAGTAGACCCATTCGAGCGATATTTACATACTCACCATTCTGATAAGACTGTCCCATGACAACCTGATCCACGAGTTCGGGCTGGATTCCCGCTCGCCTGACAACCTCGCCGATTACAATGGCTGCAAGATCATAGGGCTGCATATCTTTGAGCGAACCCATATATTTGCCAACTGGCGTCCGGACTCCGGCGACAATTACAACTTCTTTCATTTGCTTCTCCGTCTTCAATTCCAAACTGCGCTCGCCACGTCAAATTCATTAAGAACTGATAAACTTTGAGTGAAAGCCACAGTTGGATATTCAATCTATTTTTTGATCTCTTTACGAGTGCCGTCCGGATTATATTCGTACCACCCTTTACCAGTTTTTCGACCAAGCTGCCCGGCAGCTACCTTTCTTCGAAGTATCGCCGGCGGAAACCAGCGCGGGTCTTTGGTTTCTTCGTATATTGCTGTCAATGCGCCACAGGTAATGTCCAAGCCCACCATGTCACCAGTCTCGAATATTCCCATCCTACGTCCGGTGGCAAGGCGCAGGCCCTTGTCGATATCTTCAACAGTCCCCACCCCCGCCTCTACCATGCGAATTGCCTCAATAGTCGCGGGGAAGTTGATGCGGTTGATGAGGAACCCCGGCACGTCCTTGTGAACGAGAATAGGTTCTTTACCAATGGCTTCAACAAAGGCTTTACCTTGAGCGAAAACTTCATCGCTTGTGAATTGGCTACGGACTACCTCAACAGCCTCCATCATTGGAACAGGACTAAAGAAATGAAGGCCCAAAACCCTTTCCGGATGTTGGATTCCAGCCGCAAGGGAACTGATGGGGATAGCGCTGGTGTTACTGGCCAGCAATGTCTCAGGTCCCACCACAGACGCGAGGTTCCGAAAAACATCCTGTTTGAGGGCCAATTTTTCAAAGACCGCCTCGATACAAAGATTTGCTTCAGCGGCCAAAGCCAAATCATCGGTGGGAGTAATACGGGCCATTATAGCGTCCAATGGTCCTTCCGCTTTCTGCTTTTCCACAAGCTTGCCGGCAGACCATGCAATATTTTTGAGGGCGCGTTCAAGCATCTCACGGTTCACATCGCTGAGAATGACTCCCAATCCCGCTGTCGCGCAAACCTGAGCAATGCCTGAACCCATTAAGCCGGAGCCTACAACAAACACTTTCTTGATATCCATTCTTATCCTCTTAATCCTTAAGAAGTTCGCGGGCTATTACTAAACGCTGGATTTCACTGGTGCCTTCGTAAATGCGCGTCAACCGGAGATCACGGTAGTAACGTTCGACTGGATAGTCTTTCATATAACCCATTCCACCATGTATCTGAACAGCCATGTCCGCGACCCTGTTGGCCATCTCAGTACAAAAGAGCTTGACCATAGCGGCTTCCTTTATCACCGATGAATTGGTCGTGTCTTTCAACCAAGCCGCATGGTAGACCATTTGACGGGCAGCGTAGATATTAGTCGCCATGTCCGCAAGCATTAATTGGATGGCTTGAAAGTGAGAGATCGGTTTACCGAATTGAACGCGCTGTTTGGCATAATCAATGGATAGATCCAATAATTTCTGAGCGGATCCCATGGTCGAGGCCCCCATGGTGAGCCGGCCTCTGTCCAAAGTTTTCATGGCGGTCCTAAAACCCTTGCCTATGTTTTCCTCCCCACCGATCACGTTTTCTCTCGGCACCAAACAATTGTCGAAAATGAGTTCGCATGTGTGTGAACCCCTCATTCCCATTTTGCGTTCAATCGTGCCGACGTAGAACCCAAAGAATGTCTTCTCCACAACAAAAGCTGTTATTCCTCCCTTTGCTCTTTTGGCGCGGTCGGTCAGCGCAAAAACAGTGGCGGTGTCAGCTATATTTCCGTTGGTAATGAAATGTTTGCGCCCATTGAGCACCCAGTGATCACCTTTTAGCTCCGCTGTAGTTTTCAGATTTGCCGCATCAGAACCAGCCTCTGGTTCGGTCAGAGCGAAGCATCCGATCCATTCCCCGGAAGCAAGTTTGGGCAAATATCGCTGTTTTTGCTCTGGTGTGCCATCCAGGACGATGCCCTGTGACCCAATTCCATTGTTGGTGCCGATGATAGTACGAAAGCACGCGTTCACTTTACCCATTTCCTCATAAACCAGGCACTCGCCAAAACACCCCATTCCCAGTCCGCCGTATTCTTCAGGTATCCCCAGACCGAAAAGACCCAATTCTCGCATCTTCTGGATTACATCTTCGGGAATGCGATCCTCTTCCTCTACTTGTCGACTAATTGGTTCCAAGTCCTGCTTCACAAAGCGTCGGACGGTTTCAACCGTCATACGGAGATTCTCCGGTATATCAAAGTCCATTAAATTCACCTCTGCATAATGTTGGTTCGATGTTCGCCATCAGAAACGATCATTTCTGGATAGCAACCATTGTGCCAAAACCCCTGGAAAATGTGATTGAAACATATGCGAGGCCTTTTGCGCTTTCTAGGGGACAGCGATCTTGTGGAGCGAGTGTAGCTGTGGCCTTGTTATGTATATGAATATATACAAATCACGAAAAATTAGGATTGGGCCGACATTGGAAGCCTTATGAAAAAGGGGCTACAGCAGAAAGTGTGTATAAAAATAGACGTGTAGATAATTATCTACAGTGGCTAGATTGTGGTGATCTTGAACATTAGAGCTTAGGAGGAGCATCCAGG
>JARLHM010000063.1 GCA_031292235.1 Syntrophaceae bacterium
CCCGCTGATAGTATGAAACGGTCCCTGTCTGGCCAGTTCGGATTTTGTGGATTGAATTTCAAGAAACGGGTCCAAAGCACATACGCCATTGACGCCGCCCCTAAAGGCAATCCGGGATGACCTGAATTGGCCTGCTGTACCGTGTCTACCGACAAGGTCCTTATTGTGTTAATACAGAGCTGGTCTATAGAATTCCCTGAGGCATTCATAGTAATATTCCTTATGAATCAATGTATATCCATTGAATCATAACCGATGATAAATGGTTTTCACAATTAATTTGTTCTCAACATTGACAACATCTTTTCCGGATCGTTAGTCGGCGACTCACATGTGTAGTTGCCACAAACATATACTGTCGCTCGTTGGTTGACCATTCCGAAATCTTTAGTATAAGACGCTATTGAAACAATGTCCGAGTCTTCCTCTCCGCAAGGCTTAAAAACAATCACTTTGTTTGGGGTATATGACGCATTTAGATGACTCAGGATATTTTCAGTTTCAGTTGATCCTTCCGGACCAACAACAACCACCTCAAACGAAGGGCCGAGAAGAAAATCTAGAAAAAGTAAAAACTGTGTGTAGGCTGACGGGAACTGTGTCAAAGGACCGGAGAAAGCCTTTCCAATATCTGAGGCCATGGAATCAAGTTCCGTTGAACCAGTGATTCTCGAAAGTTTAATCAAATTCATTGCGGCGACAGAGTTCCCTGATGGTGTAGCTCCATCGTATATCTCTTTCTGCCGTACCAGAAGTTTTTCACTGTCATTTGCGGTAAAGAAAAATCCACCTTGTTCTTTGTCCCAAAAGCGTTGAACAAAATCCTTGTTCAGATCAACAGCGATCTTCAAATATTGCGGCTCAAAAGTTGTTTCATAGAGTTCAAGCAGCCCCCAGACAAGAAACGAATAATCATCCACGTGGGCTGAAAGACCGGCTTCCCCGAGACGATACCGGCGTAATAATCGTCCATCGGTGTCACGCATACTAGTAATGATAAAATCGGCCGCTCTTCCCGCCGCGACAGCGTAATCCCTGTTTCCGAAAATTCTTGAAGCCTTTGATAAAGCGGCTATCATCAACCCATTCCAATCTGTGAGAATTTTGTCATCTTTGTGAGGATGGACACGTTTCTCCCTGATTTTGAAAAGTCGTTTTCGAGCGCTTTCCCAGGTTTCCTGAATCTGATTTTCCGAGAAGCCTAATTGATCATGTAACTCTTCTAAAGGTCTTTTTAAATGGAGGATGTTTCGGCCGGTTAGGGACTGGGAGGTTTCTTCTTTGAAATTGCCCATGCTAAAAACGTTGAAGGCCCGTTCTACAAGATTGGCCTCAGTGTCAGATAAAGCTTCGCGTATTTCGTCTAGTGTCCAGAGATAAAATTTCCCTTCCTCCCCCTCGCTATCGGCGTCTTCAGCCGAATAAAAGGCGCCTTCTGGAGATGTTAAATCGCGCAAAACATAATCGAATATTTCTTCGGCCGTTTTCTTGTAACTAATTTTCCTGGTAGCCTGGTACGCTTCAGTGTAAGCGAGGGCCAGCATGGCCTGATCATAAAGCATTTTTTCGAAATGAGGCGTCAACCACTGGGCATCCGTAGAATACCTGTGAAACCCAAACCCAACGTGATCAAAGATCCCACCCAAACGCATTTGATCCAAAGTTTTTGTGACCATTTGAAGAGACCTTTCATCGCCTGAACGCTTCCAATATCTTAGTAGAAACAAAATACTATGGGGTGTTGGGAACTTGGGGGCTTCGCTGAAACCACCATACTTCGGATCAAATCTCTGAGAAAGTTGCTGGAACGCAGTCCTAAGAACTTCAAGATCAAGCGCTCCTGATGCTCCACGTGGGCCTGGAACATTCAAGGCTGTAACAATTTTCTCTGTGGCGTCATCAATTTGGGCCCTGTCATTTAACCAAAGGTGTTCTATTCTTTCGGAAAGCTCAATGAGTCCTATTCGTCCGTGTCGGGAATTTTTTGGAAAATAGGTTCCAGCAAAGAAAGGCTTTCGGTCCGCTGTCATTACTATATTCAACGGCCAACCGCCTCCACCTGTCATCATTTGGCAAACAGTCATATAAGTGTGATCTATATCCGGTCGCTCTTCTCTATCGACCTTAATTGAAACGAAAACTCTGTTCATAATTTCAGCGACTTCATCATCTTCAAAGGACTCTTTTTCCATTACATGGCACCAGTGACATGTTGAGTAACCTATTGACAAAAGAATGGGTTTGTCTTCCTGCCTTGCCCTTTCAAAAGCCTCAACGCCCCATGCGTGCCAATCGACCGGATTGTAAGCGTGCTGCAAAAGATATGGGCTTTTCTCATCAATCAATCGGTTAGGGCGATTCTTGCGGAGATTGACCCGGTCTGAAAGCCTGTTATCATGGCCATTGGTGGGTTCAAATGACATAGGATTGTCTCCTGTCTAGCAATTTCAGGTTTTGCGTAAAAAATATTATCAATTATGTAGAGTGCAATACGGGTCAAAGGATTCGGATTCAGATGTAAGTTCAATCGCAGAGAGCAGACCGAATATTTTTTATGGAAGCACGTTAGTGGACGTTTTCTAGGCTTGCTTGTTCTTGAGTAGTGATCTAAACTGCGTAAATAGTTACTTATATTAAAAGATTGGAATCCCCGCTAAACATTGGCCTCTTCCGGAGGTGTTTTCTTGCAAGATTACGAAAAAGACAAGGACCAACTCATTGCTGAATTGAATGAGATGAGGCGACGTGTTTCAGAACTCGAAACAATTTCTTTGTCTGCTCGAGAACTTCAAGAAACCATTAAATCTTCCACCGTTGAAAATCAAAAACTACGATCAATGATCAATGGCATGGAAGAGGGTGTTGTACTGGCTGACGCTGATGGGATCGTTACAGAGGTCAATAGCTGGTTTCTGAAAAAGGCTGATTTGAGCCGTGAAGAACTAATAGGTAAAACTATTTGGGATTTTCACACTAACGCCGAAGTATCCGCCAGGGTTAAAACTTTGTTCTCCGATTACGGGAAGGAACAAAGAAGAGATCCTCTTAATCTGAATCGCGAAATGTTCGGGTTACATGTCTGCCTTCGGGTTCAACCGATGTTTGTGAACGGTCACTTTCAAGGGATTATCCTAAATATTGTTGATATAACGGACCAAGTTATAGCGCGTATCGCGGCCGAATGCGCAAATCAGGCCAAGAGCCAATTCCTGGCGAACATGAGTCACGAGATCCGTACACCTATGAATGGTATCATAGGTATGACAGAGTTAGCCTTAGGTACCGAACTAACCGGCGAACAAAAAGAATATCTCGAATCGGTAAGAATTTCGGCGGACGCTCTACTGTCATTGATAAACGATATACTAGATTTTTCGAAGATGGAGGCCGGAAAATTCGAGCTGATAAATACGGACTTCAGCTTAAGAGATTGTGTCGGAAACACTATGAGCACCATGGCAGGCCAGGCTCATGCCAAAAAGCTCGAGTTGGCTTATTCCATAGCAACAGAGACCCCCGATAATCTGACGGGCGATCCAGGACGTTTACGTCAGATCCTGGTTAACCTTGTGGGTAATTCAATCAAATTCACCGCAAAAGGCGAAGTAGTGCTTAAAGTTTGTCCTGAGTACGAGAGTGATGAATATGTAGAACTTCATTTTACTGTGATAGATACTGGAATTGGTATCCCTAAAGATAAGCTGGGTCGAATTTTTAAAGCTTTTGAGCAGGTAGATGGCTCAACCACTCGAGAATATGGCGGAACAGGCTTGGGGTTGGCAATTTCGTCTCAGCTTGTTGAAATGATGAAGGGCAAAATATGGGTGGAAAGTGAAATCAGTCAAGGAAGCGTTTTTCATTTTACTGCGCGCTTCGAATATCCTTCAAGTCCGGTTCGCAGGGTTATTCCCAAAGGTAAATCAATGCTGGCCGGTTTAAGGGTGCTTGTGGTTGATGACAACGCGACAAACAGGAGGATCTTGGAAGACACTTTGCGGTCCTGGGGTATGGTCCCAACCGCTGTGGCCGACAGTACCACTGCGACTGATGTAATTATTTCGGCTAACAATAGAGGAGAACCTTTTTCTCTGGCGTTGTTGGATTTCATGATGCCGGAGATGAATGGTTTTGAACTTGCAGAAGCCATAAGTCGAACAAGGGGATCCAACCTGGAGAAAATAGTGATGCTAACTTCAGGCGGGCAACGAGGCGACGCTGCAAAATGTCAAGAATTAGGAATTTCGGCCTATCTGATGAAACCAATCAAACAATCGGATTTGCTCGACGCAATTCTCATGACCATGCAAAAGTCATCCTGCTCAGATTGTTCTCCGACTTTGATTACGCGTCATTCCGTTCGTGAGGCCAGAAAACGGTTAAAAATCCTTCTCGCTGAAGACAATACCGTAAATCAAAAACTGGCGGTCAAGATACTTGAAAAGATGGGGCATGTTGTCTCCGTAGCTTCAAACGGCAAGGAAGCGTTGAACATCCTTGAAAAGGACGATTTCCAGATAGTGTTAATGGATGTTCAAATGCCGGAAATGGATGGATTTGAGGCCACCATAGCAATCCGTGAGAAGGAAAAGGTAACTGGGACGCATATCCCGATAGTGGCCATGACGGCCCATGCCATGGTAGGAGACAAGGAAAGGTGCTTGGACATGGGAATGGATGGTTACATCTCCAAGCCTATAAGTTCGAAAGAACTTGAGAAAGGTATTGATGAAGCTTTGAAAAAAACTGAGGTTCCGGCTCTGAAATTAGAGAGGTATTGAAATCCCGCCGTCCTTTCTGACCTTCCAGTAATGAAGAGACATCAGAAAAGCCAAGGCGGCGGGAAGAAACAAAATATGCCACGCGTACAGCCTGATCAAACATAAATCACCGACATCTAATGGCCCAAAGAGGACTGACGCAAATCCGTCTCCAACATAGGGTATTTTCTCGGTCAGGTTCCTCGCGATAGTCCATGCCCAATGGGCGCGCTCGTCCCAGACCAGCAAATACCCAGTAAAGTCCTCGATAAATACCAAGCAGAGAAGAATTACGCCGATTATCCAGTTCAACTGTCGAGGGGGTAAATATGACTGTGTCAGGAAAACTCGAACCATATGGATAAGAACCAGAATAACCATAGCTTGACCTCCCCAATAATGGATATTACGGAAAACAAATCCATATGGCGCAAAATACATAACTCTCTGAACTGAAGGATACGCGTTGGGAATTGATGGGAAATAGTAGAGCATCAACAAAGCGCCGGTCAGTATTTCAACGAGAAACATGGCTGTAGCCAACCCACCCAGACAAAATGTATAACTCACACGTGTAGAGATTTCCGGCACGGACCTCGGATGAATGTGCTCAAGGAATGCCGTCAGGGAATCTCTCCGCATCACAAGTCCTTATTCGAGATCTGAATTGGAAATCCGAGCCGCAGCAGAACAAAGGACAGATTGCTTTTCATTTGTGAGGTCGTTGTTCAGATATCCGCAATATTTGGTTGGAAGCCTCAGTCATATACAAACGAGGAAGAGGTCTGGTGGCCGGGCCACGAACCACATGGCCCTGAATGTCGAATTCACTGCCATGACACGGGCACTCGAATAGGTCTTTGGACCGGTTCCATTTGTAACGGCAACCCAAGTGAGTACACCGATCATCAAGCGCCACCGATTCGGACAGATTTTGTCCCTTGATGACCCATGCTTCGGCCTGTGGTATGAAATATGGTTTTTCACGGTTGATAGATTTGAATAATTCTTTGGGGATTGTTCGGTCAACTTTTTGCCCGGTCCCGGAAAAGACAAACCTGGCAATTCCCCAAGACGAAAAAACCCCTATAAAGCCACTTACAAAAACCATTAAATATTTAAGGAAAGAGCGCTTGGTGTTAAATTCCGGGGACGCATTAGGCATAACGATCTTTCGATAACACGTATTGTGTGCGGGGAAAATGCGGCGCGTCATTGCTGAGCGCCGCCAGTCCAATATTCTAGCTAATGTCGGTTCTTAGCAGCCGGTGGTTGGTGGTTTAGGTTTGACGGCCGCCTTCAGGGCAGCTTCCGCTTCAGCCTTTGTCTTAAATGGTCCTTTGACGACGCTCTTTACGTCCGCCGGCTTTTTGTC
>JARLHM010000064.1 GCA_031292235.1 Syntrophaceae bacterium
CCAGGGGTTATTAATCGCCTGACTTCATCTCCAGCTTTTTTCCAGCGGCCCACCATTGAGATTGACCATAGCCACGATTTCTCTGGCCAGTTGTTCAGGCCGGCAATCGTCCCGCTTGAATTCGACGCCGGAATTTTCGCCGTTGGCTATGATTTGCTCGAGTTCCGATTTCAGCATGGCCGCCTCAGATTGATCAAATATGGCTCCCATTTTGAATTCTGGGAACCAGGTTTCTTCAAATTTCAATTACCTCTATTCATCGGTATCGGTCTTTAACACGGCGAGAAACGCTGACTGAGGAATAACAACGTTACCGACCTGTTTCATTCTTTTCTTGCCCTCTTTTTGTTTTTCCAGCAGTTTTTTCTTACGTGTTATATCCCCACCGTAGCACTTCGCCAGAACATCTTTTCTAAGAGCGGAAACAGTCTCTCTGGCGATTATCTTACCGCCTATCGCTCCTTGAATCGCAACCTTGAAGAGTTGACGCGGAATTTCATCTTTCAGTCTTTCGCAAACTTTTCGAGCACGTTGATAAGCCCGTTCTTTGTGGACTAACATGGACAAGGCGTCCACCCTTTCACCAGCGACCATAATGTCGACTTTAGCCAGTTCCGTGGGCCGATAATCGAGAAATTCGTAATCGAATGACGCATAACCACGAGAAACCGATTTCAGTTTGTCATAAAAATCGAAAAGGACTTCCGCTAACGGCAAATCAAAAGTCAGCTCCACCCGGCCAGAGCCCAAATAGGTCATGTCTTTTTGAATGCCTCGTCGATCTATACACAAACTGATTACTGTCCCCAGATATTGTTCGGGCAATATTATTGAAGCTCTTATAAAGGGTTCTTTAGTGTTTTCGATCGCGACAGGGTCCGGATACTTGGCCGGATTGTCTATTATTTCTTCCGATCCGTTCCTATAAACTATTACATATTGAACCGAGGGTGCCGTTAGGATCAGAGAAAGATTAAATTCTCTTTCGAGCCGTTCCTGAACCACTTCAAGATGCAACAACCCAAGAAACCCACATCTGAAACCATGTCCCAATGCGGTTGAATGGTCCTTTTCATAGGTTAGCGAAGCGTCATTCAATTTCAGTTTTTCCAGGGCCTCGAAAAGCTCTTGATAATCATCGGATGAAATAGGATAAAATGACGAGAACACTACCGGTTTTACAATTTGAAACCCTTTTAAGGGCGCTTCGCAGGGATTGTCTTCAAGGGTTACAGTATCGCCTATTCTCGTATCACTAACAGTTTTGATGCCTGCTATTATGTAGCCTACCTGCCCTGCTGATAGCTGCTTTTCACGTTTCCGCTCAATCAGGAAAATTCCCGTTTCTTCAACCTTGTAAGTAGCGTTTATTGCCCAGAGTCTTATGGTTTGGCCGGGTTTTACCGTACCGTCAAATACCCGGATATGAACAACGGTTCCTGTATATGAATCCCAGTGGGAATCAAAAATGAGCGCTTTTAGAGGTAAATTGGGATCGCCTTTCGGGGCCGGTATTTTTTGCACGATAGCTTCCAGTACTTCTTTGACTCCAGTGCCTTCTTTTGCGGAAACCAGTATTGCCGTATCCGGATCTAAACCCAAATCTTTTGAAATTTGAAGTTTAACCCTATCAATGTCAGCCGCGGGCAAATCGATCTTATTAATTAGAGGTATAATTTCCAGGTCCTGTTCAACCGCCATGTAAAAATTGGCCAGTGTTTGGGCCTGGACACCCTGGCTGGCGTCTATGACCAATAACGCTCCTTCACAGGCAACGAGCGCACGAGAGACTTCATACGAAAAATCCGCGTGACCGGGCGTATCTATCAAATTGAGCGTATATTCAACACCGTCGGATGATGTATATGGAAGCGCCACTGACTGATTTTTAATCGTTATCCCGCGTTCCCGTTCAATATCCATCGTGTCGAGCATTTGGTCATGAAAATTGTGGGCTCCAACGACTCCTGTGATCTGGAGCAAACGATCGGCCAATGTGGATTTTCCATGATCAATATGAGCTATTATGCAAAAGTTTCTAATTTTACCCATTAAGTCTCCAAAACCTTGCTAGATCTGAGCTTGAGAGATGTCCCGATTAAGACTTGTTTCGTGAAGGAGTTTAGTGTGAAAACGTTTTCTTTACAACTTCGGATTTGGTTAAAAAAGAATGATAAGTGTTGAATTCCAGCGAATTCTTTCCTAAAACTTTGTTCAATGGGACATGGAAAGTTCTCCCGTGTTCTGAAACCAGCATTATGTCAGCGTTTGATATACTAAGTCCCAAAACTTCTTTTTCCGGTGGGGCGATCTTCTTTCGAGTAGCTTTAAGCAGATTTGCGCCTTGCAACATTCGATCAAATTGAGCCGTATAGATCAGTGAATTGAATGGTGATTTGTTGAGTTCTATGACTTCCCCATTTGAGACTACCAGACCTGACGGGAAACCCCCATTTGTATAAGATGCTATGACTCCCCCCAGAACGGACCCCTTTTTCAAGGCTATATCCGGGTCAACAACATAAGTCTTACGGGTATAAAGATAATTGGCCACTAGCCATACTGTCTTATTGTTCCAGCGTGTGGTCGCTATGGCGGTCATTCGCAAATACCCGAACGGAAGTGTAAGGGTTATCACGGTTTTTTTTGTAGCCAGGGAAGCTTTAAGATCGATCCCCATGACCAACCTGGTGGTGTTATCCGCTATCAGCAATGTATCCCCATCAACAGGTAATTCTTCGCAAGCAGGCTGGATATAGGCCGGAGCCTCAAAGTTTTCTCCGCTAAATGAACCGTCAGGATTTATAATCCTAATTTCTTTGGTTCTGTTTCCATTTTCGAAAAACGCTAACCATTTGTTGTTCCATACCCCAAAAGAGAGAAGTCTGGAATTTTCCTCAGGAAAGGCAATTGCTTGTCCCTCCTCCCAGTTGAGCGCCGTGTTGGGCTTATCCATGACTGCTCGCAACGGGACCCAGTTTCCATAGACAAGAATTGCTATTAGTGTAGCCAAAGGAATTGCTATATTTAAAATATAATTCACTGGCCCCGAATATGTATCTTCCAGCGTGAAACGTTCTTGAGAATCGAATTTCTTTCTTATGCCGGCTTTCAAACGAACATATCCAACCAAAACCTCAATCGCCATCACGCATGAAAAAAAGGTCATCAGGAAAGAAAAATGATTGGCCCCGCTAAAAGCCCATAAACCGTAAACCATATAGAGAAAGTATTTACTGGTTATAGTGATCCTGGAGCCAATCCCCATTACGTTAATGATCACTCCAAAGACTACTACAATCAGGTACAGACTTATATACGCCGCCCCGATCAGTGGTTCCACCAAATGGTGGAATATGGCCAGCATGGACACCACTACCATTCCAAACTGATCACACACAAGATCTGTAAATGCTCCCGATTGAGACGCTTTACCTGCGTTGCGGGCATAAGCCCCGTCAAGCCCGTCAAAAAACACATGCCCAAGCAAAAAGATGGTAGCTAACCATGGTTTTCGAACAAAATAGAGGATGACCCCTGCCAGGAGAGCAATACCAATATAAGAAATTGTATCTGGTACCAGCCCTATTTTTTCGAGGGGAGGGAAAATGACTGAAGTTAATCGAGTTCTCTTTTCAGCAAGCCATGTTTGGATCCATCGGTCTTTTCCAAAATAGTTGAAGAAATCGGACTGAGGTTGAGTCTTAAAACTGACTTCATTTTTCTGGTTAGCTGTCGCCATTTTGTTTTCTTTAGTAATAAAACTCAAGAATCAGATGTTCTTCTTAATGGCTTCAGCCGTGGATTTTATCTGATCCATAGACCCTGGAATAGGGTCCCACGCGCAAATTGATAGGCCATCGCCAAAGTTTCGCGGGACTACATGAATGTGCAAATGGGGAACAACCTGATTTGCCGCTTTACCGTTTAATTGCATCACATTTATTCCGTCAGGTTTCAATGTCTTTTGAACCGCTTTGCAGACTCTAGTCACAACATTCCCCAGCCATCCGAATACACCAGGCTCAATGTCCAAGATTGTTTCATAATGGCTTTTGGGGATTATTAACACATGCCCCTGGTTTAATGGAGCTATGTCCATGAATGCCAGGGCATTTTCATCTTCATAAATTTTAATACAGGGGATTTCTCCTTTGACAATTTTACAAAAAACACAATCATCCCTATGTTCCATAGAGCCAACCTCCTCATTAAAGCGATCAGTTTCCTATTGGACAAATCAGTTTAATCATCCAAGTGCTCAAACAATACCGAGCTTAAATAGCGTTCGCCCGCGCTGGGCAATATGGCGACTATGGTCTTACCCTGAAATTCTTTCTTCCGTGCCAAACTAATGGCGGCATAGACGGCTGCTCCAGAAGATATCCCGCTTAACAATCCTTCTTCCCTTGCCAGTAAACGGCTGTAGTGAACGGCTTCGTCACTTGAAACCTGAACAACTTCATCAATCAATGACAGATCAAGCACATCAGGAATAAAACCCGCTCCGATTCCTTGAATTTTGTGGGGTCCGGGGACTGTTTCTCTACCTTGAAGGGTTTGAGTGATGACAGGACTCTCAAGTGGTTCAACCGCTACGGATATCAGCTTTTTTTTCTTGGTATGTTTAATAAATCTCGAAACCCCTGTTATTGTTCCGCCAGTGCCCACTCCACTTACAAAGGCGTCTATTTTCCCTCCAGTTTGTTCCCATATTTCAGGGCCTGTTGTTTCTTCGTGGGCCCTTGGATTAGCAGGATTTTGAAATTGCTGGGGCATAAAATATCTGTTCGGAGCACTGGAGACTATCTGTCCAGCCTTTTCCACAGCTCCCCTCATGCCTTTGGCGCCATCTGTCAAGGCGATGCTGGCCCCAAACATTCTTAGTACCTTGCGTCTTTCTAAACTCATCGTCTCCGGCATAGTCAGAGTCAAAGGATAACCCTTGATTGCGCAAACGTAGGCAAGGCCTATTCCTGTATTTCCACTAGTCGGTTCTACTACCTCCATACCCGGTCGCAGTACACCTCTCTCCTCAGCGTCTCTGATCATATAGACCCCTATACGGTCTTTAATTGAATACGCCGGATTGCGACCTTCAACTTTCACAAGAATCGTGGCTTCCTGAACTCCTTGTATTTTGTTCAATTTCACCAATGGAGTAGAGCCTGTCGCCGCTATGTTGTCCTGGAAATATTTTATCATTCGCGCCTCATCCTAATTCTGAACTGTAGAACCTTCTATTTTGTCATTGCCATCGCCAAACCATATGAGTCCCATGCCCGATCAAAAGAGCGCGTATCTTGTTGGATCCAAAACACCCGCTTCCTCGAATCCCCGTTTCCTTAATACACAGCTCTCACAGGCCCCGCATGCGGCGCCTGAATCTGCAGGATCATAACAGGAATGAGTAAGACTGTAGTCTATTCCGAGTTCTACACCTCTTTTTATTATTTGGGCCTTTGACATTTTGATAAGGGGTGTTTGAATTTTTACCTTCATTTTACCTTCGACAGCTTTTTGAGTAGCTAGATTGGCCATATTTTCAAAAGATTGTATGAATTCTGGCCGGCAATCAGGATAGCCTGAGTAATCCAGGGCGTTTACTCCGATGTATATGTCCTCGGCCCCGGTTACTTCCGCCAAGCCAAGCGCAAAAGCTAAAAATATAGTGTTTCTGGCCGGCACATAAGTGATTGGTATATTCGAGCCTATTTCTTCAACGATCATCCCTTTCGGCACTTGAATATCACTGGTCAGGGCTGACCCCCCTATTTTTCTAAGTGGGATTTCGATAATCAAGTGTCTTTGAACATTAAAAAATTCGGCTACCCTTTTGGCGGCGTTAAGTTCTACTTTGTGTCGCTGCCCATAATCAAAACTCAATGCGCAAATTTTAAAACCTTCAGATTTGGCTATTGCCATCGTGGTTGTGGAATCTATTCCTCCGGATAAAAGAACTACGGCTTTTTTATCGCTCATGAATATTTTCGTTTTTACTGAACTGAGTTACGTGATTGATTGTTCCATTTAAATCTGAAATTTCTTCAGGCCCGAACTTTAGGATTTCAAAAATAGCGCTTTCTATGTCTATTGTTTCCTGCTTCATAAAAGATAAACGATCTAAGGCTTCTGGAGTTTTACCATATGTCTCATTGAGATAAATAAATCTGCTTTCCAAACTAACTATTTGATCATGCATCACGCGTTTATCCGCATAAAAGACAATATGCTCTTCTGCCACAGGTCTGTCTTTTGGGCCGCCCAAAACCACATGCTGAGCTACTATCATTCCCACATCATGGAGGCCTTCCTGAATCAGGATTTCTTGTCCTACAATGTCGTGATGTTTCTTACCCGAAACTATGCACGTAAACTTTCCAATATCATGGAGCAAGCAAGAAGCCATGAGTAAAGGCATGTCCAAGTGATAGTTTTCTTGAATCAGGCTTTTGCCAATGAATTGTCCGACTTCCCAGACCATTTGGCAGTGTCGCACAATATGGTCAGGCGTGGAATATTTTTTCAGAAGGGCCAGGCATACCTTTTCACCCGGAATGACGACGGATGAATTCATGTCTCCGTAAAAACCTCCTTGAATTCAAATTATCTGAAAACCAAATCCGCTAGAATTAGCGCTTTACTCCACAGGAGCCTTGTTTCGCTCTTCATCTTTGTACTCATCAAATCGAAAACTGAGGCTGACAACTCCATCGGCAAACCGCTTATGTAGCTTATAAGGGACTTTTTCATAGACTTTTAACATTGGCTGATTTGAAAACAACACATCAGCTTTGAATCCTTTCAAGCCTCTCTCTTTAGCTATTTCAATTAAATAATTTAGTAGATATGTGGCAATTCCCCGACCTTGATAATTTTCGTCCACCATAAATGCGGAATCAGCGTATCCTTCACCAGGTTCGATCATATACCTCGCTTCAGCAATCATTTTTCGATTTTCACGGGGACCAGTCGTCACCACTATTGAAACCCCTTCATCCTCTTTAAGATTCACATATGTCTGAACATTTTTGTGAGGCATGCTTCGTTTTGGACTGAAGTATCTAAAATAAACTGAACTCTCTGATAGGTTATAAAATAAGTCTCTGAGCATGGTTTCATCTGTCGGTCTAACGGCGCGAATGTGACATTTGAGACCATCTTTGAAAACATGGTCTCTTCTGATTCTTTGTCTCAATTCTGGGGACACACTCTTATAATAGATCTGGTCTGGATAGATATATCCCATTTCCCGGGCCTGCCGCATAAGGTCTTCACGATGATCGGGATGAGCTACTTCGATTAGCGCCATGGCCCTTTCACGGATTGTTCTACCACCCAGGTAAGCTATACCGTATTCTGTGACTATGTAGTTTACTTCTCCACGATTCATTATTACCGCCGCTTTGGGACCAAAAGAAGGGACTATTGTGGAACGACCGCTTTTTATAGATGTAGATCTCAGACATATAATGGACCGTCCTCCTTTTGACATGCTTGCGCCCAACATGAAATCGTGATCACCACCGGACCCTTCAAATGCGGTCCAAGTTGGATTTCCCTGTCGTACCTGGCCTCTTAAATCAACTTGCAGCGCTAGATTTACCGCCACTACTTTGTCATTTGCAGCTATAAATAGAGGGTTCAGGATTATATCACTTGTGTAAAGCTCAACCATTGAATTATCGTCGACAAAATCATAGAGACGTCTTGTTCCCATGCAACAAGTAGCTAGTGATTTCCCTCTGTACATTTTCTTTGTGCTATTATTGACAGCCCCACATTCGATAAGATCAATAAGAAATTCAGTCAGAATTTCGGTGTGTAGCCCGAGGTTACGCCGGTCTTTCAAGTGGTCCATCAATCCTTGAGATATTCCAGCAAAACCGAATTGAAGTATTGATCCATCATCTATGAGTTCTCCACAATAGTAGCTTATGGTTCTCTCTCGTTCGCCGAGTTCTTCCTGGGGCAATTCAAATAATTCCTCATCAGCTTCCACGAGATAATCAATTTCATCTATCATTATTGAGGTGTCCCCGCAGGTTCGAGGCATCCTGGTATTGACTTGCGCTATTACAATTCTGGCAGATTCAACGGCTGATTTTGTGGTGTCAACTGATATTCCGAGACTGAATCTTCCGAATCTGTCAGGTGGCGCAACCTGAATTATCGCAACATCGATGGCGATTCGTCTGTTTCTGAAAAAATTGGGTATCTGAGCATGGAAAAGCGGGACGTAATCCGCCACTGAAGGTCTTTCCTCTTCGCCTGTGCGACCGCCGACAGAAAAAGATTTGATTACGAATCTTCCGGGAATCTTTGCTGCAAGTTTAGTGGCATAATCCCCTCTGATAAATTGCACTATTTCAACATCTTCTACCCGGGAGTTTCCCAAGGCTTCTATGATTGTCTTGGGCTCTGAACACATACTCCCTAAGTAAATTCGATCACCATTTTTTACATGCGAGGCCGCTTCTTTATCACTTACTAATTTGTTAGCATACCTCTGCTTCCAATCAGGCATTTTTGTCTCCAAACATTTTCGACAGAATTTTTAAATGACGTTTTCAAGTCAAGGGATTTTGCCGTTAGCCTCTTGTTATCCTATAATATTTTCCGTCTTTTAAGTCCGGCGCATTAATCAGACAATAGCCTAGCCGAGTCTTTACTATACCATATGTTTTTCATTTAACCCGGTCAAATTCTCTCTTAAAAATTTTATCAAAACTTTCTAGCGCCAAAGCTCAATTAGTCGGCAGTTGAGAAACTTTGTTATCGTCTTGCTTGACACAAGTGGCCTGATGACCTTACATAACAATGGGGATTTAGAATCAAAACCCCTGGCGCCGGCTGATAATTTGAGAATCTTTGATTATTTCAGTGTCGTTTAGACAAGGAGTAGACTATGTCCGTTCAAGAAACTCAGTCTTTAACCGATAGAGAACTTTGGACACTAAAAGAATTTGTTGAAAATACCTTGCGGAAAAGTGGGGTTGTTTTGCTTGAAATGTATGGCCGTGGTAATCAAAAACTCAAATTTGACGATCAACTGGTAACTGAAGCGGAAAACCGTGCGTGGGAAATTATTCAAAACAAAATTTGTGGAAGTTTTGACGGACATGGATTCCTGAGGGACTTGAGTGAAGAACAACTGAGAGGTCCTGAGGCGCCAAGATTTATCTGGATCGTGGACACTCTCGATGGCGCAGCTTCATTTCAGGCGGGGATGCCGGTTTGGGGTATCAGCGCGGCTCTTTTTGAGAAGTTCTGGCCAGTTCTCGGGTTTCTGTATTTACCTGTAACTGGTGAATTGTATAGCGCTTACGCGGGAAAAGAAGCTTTCCTTAATGACAGGCCGATCAAGGTGCGACAGGACCCAAGCGTGGATAATGAGAGTTTGGTTTTGGTTTACTCTCGGTTTCACCGTGATTTTAGCAGTAATTTTCCTGGTAAGATTCGGAACTTGGGCTCGTCCGCCGGGCATTTGGCATACGTCGCTAGAGGGGCCGCCGACGCCTGCATCATGAAAAATGTCACTGTCAGGGATTTGGCTGCAGGTAGCATCATACTTCAGGCGGCCGGCGGCGAAATAAGATATCTTGATGGGCGTCCATTCCATGTCGGTGATTTCTTGGATGGACAAAGGATTGAAGATCCTTTAATTGCGGCGCCCAAAGGATGTTTCGATTATTTTATCCATTACTTTAGAAAAGTCTGAACAGCTTATCAGTTGGTCTTGGAACGAGCCTGACGAATCACGCCTGTTAACAAGTATCGTTGTTTAATGGAGTCCAGATGAACACGATCGGAAAGAGATCAGAACAAATCCTTGCCACTATTGTATCTGAGTATATCGCTACGGGGGAACCGGTGGGATCAAGAACCCTATCCAAAAAAATGGATATAGGACTTTCGGCCGCTTCGATCCGTAACATCATGAGTGATTTGACTGATTTCGGTTTCATTTTACAACCACACATCAGCGCTGGTCGTGTTCCTACTGATTTGGGCTATCGTTTTTATGTGGACAAAATTCTGGAACCGATAGGGCTAAATCAAAACGAGGTTACAGCGATAGAATCGTGGATAGCGGCAGCCGGTATGGATATCCGTGACGCATTAAAACAGTCTTCCTGGGTCCTGGCGGACCTTTCAAAACAAGCTGGCGTGGTAAGCGGGTCCCCTGCCACTGAACAGACCTTCAAAACCATAGATTTCATAAAAGTGGCAAAAGATCGAATACTGGTTGTCCTGGTTTCAACTACGGGCTTTGTCCAAAACAAAATGATTTTTGATGATGACGACATTTCTCAATATACCCTGGAATCCTTGAGCCGAAATTTAAACGATATTCTTAAAGATCTGGATTTAAAACAGGCGAAAGAAAGAATCGAACAGGAATTGAGCCATGAAAAAGCCAAATTTGACGACATGTTAACTAAGGCTTTAGGGTTTGGACATATAATATTGTCAGATGATAGTACAGCTCGGGAAATCTTTATTGAAGGATCAATAAATATTGTAGAAGACCCGGAATTTTCGCAAATTGAGAAAATAAGAGCAGTTCTGGCGACGTTTGAACGCAAAATTCAGCTTCTGAAATTGCTCGACAAAACCCTGGCGGCTCAAGGAATACAGATCTTTATAGGGTCAGAGCATGGAATCAATGAAATGGAATCCTGCTCGCTGATCGCTTATCCAATCAAGGCGGAAGGAGCGGTGCTCGGAAGCATTGGCATCATTGGTCCTAAAAGAATGAACTATCAAAAAATAATTCCATTGGTCAGAACTACTGCCGAGGTACTAACGCGCCTATTAAAAAGGATTGTTGAAAAAGACTCTTGAAAATTCACGTTTTCCCATATTAGGTCTTTTTCAGTCGTTGTTATCCTTGTGCTGACATTTCCGCAATAACTTCATCTGTAGGCATCAGCCTAAAAAGCGGAAAAAGCGGTAGATTTTCATAAACTTTGAGTGTCGCCTCATGTAATTCGGCCTTGTAGCAAGCTGAAGCGTCTGTAACAATTACCGTGTTAAAATCGTTCTGAAGCGCGTCCAAGGCCGTCAACAGCACACACACATTTGTCATTATTCCGCAAACAACTACTGTAGTAATCTTCCATGTCCTCAATGTTTGATCCAAATCGGTTTTGTGGAAAGCGCTCATTCGCCTTTTCGCCAAAACCACATCCGATGGTTCAACATCAAGTTCTTTTATCGGGAGATCTCCACCTGTTCCCCTAATTGCATGGGGTTTCATTCGTCCACCAAAAATGAAATCATCAGCCATAAAACTATCGCAGGCAAAAATTACGGGACACGATCTTGCTCGAAATTCCCTAGCCAATTCGTTGATTTTAGGAATTATTTTCCCGGCTTCAACATCCAGAGCTGCGCCCCTTTTCAGATCAACATTGTCTTTAATCATGTCCACGATCACAAGTACGAAATCCATTCGATTCAATCCTTTTAGATTATGCGACAATCACTTTTTATTGAGATAATGTAATCTATTTGTTTACCGAAGACCATATGGCATAGATTGGGTCGCTGGGAATACCGTATTTGTAATATTTATCATCTTCTGGTCTAGGCCTGCCTTTACTTTCAGAATAACCTTGGATTTGAAACTTTCCTGTCAAAGAGATAAATTTTTTGACCAGGTCCATTCTGTTTTTTTCAAGAGTATTTTTCCATATATTTACGGCCTTTGGCGGGAACATTCTATTAGAAAAAACAATTATAAAGATCCCCCCGGGTCTAAGGACCCGACCGACTTCGGAAAAAACATCAACCGGTCTTACTAAATAATCTACTGAAACGGTATTTATAGCGGCGTCGAATCTGTTATCTTCAAAAGGAAGCTTCCAGTCGGCGTTTAAATCATGAATGATTCTTTCGTTGAGATTACTATTAGCGCTCAATTCTTCATCATTCATACCTAAACCGGTTACACTATGAAGATTCAATTCTTCCCTGAGATGGGAATCCGGCCCGGCCATCAAATCCAAGACATCGGCTTCCTTAGGTAATAATCTGGCATAAATATCTGTCACTGTGCTTAAAGCTAGCGAGTCGAGATGACTTACCATACGAGGCCTAGAATAAAATTCCTTGTCCAGATCTTCATCATCACGAATAAAATCACTTGCGCTAAAATATTGGAGAGTTTCTGGAACCACTTTTTTGTCCCCTAATCAAATTAAGGCGCCATGAAGCGCCCTAATTTGTTTGACATATCAATTGAATATAAATTTCAAAAAACAAATTTGTTAGTTATCTTTTCTCACAGATCAAGTCCTTTAAAGCATCGGCAGACCAAACTGCGAGAGGACCTGAAGCGCCCCTGGGGTCTATGCGGCAGCGGTATCCTGTTCGTTCCACCCCTTGATTATCGAGGACTTCCCAGCTCTTTTTGTAGTATGAACACTCGTCATTAAAGCAGACATGATGAACTTCACCACCCCAACTGGAAACATCCGGAGTGTTTATAGGGTCCATTTCAGCTCCGCAATGTGGGCACTTTAACGATTCCTTCGACATTTTTTTCTCCTTTGTTGTGGATCAACTTTCTAATTGTTGAACAGAACAAGTCTTATCCTGAAATTAATTTTTGCGGTTAAGATCTCAGGTTTTTAATTAATTATTCACCTTGGCC
>JARLHM010000065.1 GCA_031292235.1 Syntrophaceae bacterium
ATGACGATTGGAGCCTCATCCTGCCCTATTTGAAAGAAAACGAAAAGTATTTCGGCATATCCGTTGAACAACTCCTCAGCGTAGATGGAGTTTTGAAAGAACCTAAGGAAGTGTACAGGAAAGTTGTCGCAGTTCCTCTTTCCGTGTTGACTCAGGTTCCAAGCACTGATGATTCAGTATGGGACGCTGACGCGGCTTAATCTTATAGATCAACTTCGATTACAAATCCGGGGCGCCATAACAACATGGTAGTCCCCGGATTAGAAACACGCATTAGACCGAAATTTACAATTTCCACCGAATTAATCTTTAACTATTGCCAATTATCGGAAGATGTCTGTTTACAAAAAGAACGAAGATCAAATAGACTCCCTTATGACGGCTGACCAGAACAAGGAAATGTTCAACGACATTGCTCCTTACTATGATGGCGCTAACCATATACTATCAGTGGGGCTGGATCATCTGTGGAGACGGGAGGCTGTAAAAAGACTCGATCCAAAAGAGGACCACGTCTATCTGGATGTTGGTTGCGGGACTGGAGACATAACTCTTGAAATACTTAGGCAAAACAAGGCCAGCCGTGTCATTGGTATAGACACGTCTTTAGGCATGCTTGGAATCGGTTGGAAAAAGATTCGGCAGTACGGCCTAGAGTCACAGGCTTCATTCCGCGAAGGCAATTGTTTGTGTTTGGAATTTCCGGACAATTCGTTTGATGGCGCAATAACCGTATTTTGCATCAGAAATGTGACTGATCGTAAAAAAGCCTTCTCTGAGATGGTGAGGGTGTTGAAACCGGGATCCATGCTTGTAGTCATGGAATTGACCGAACCGATGGGTCTGGTAATGAAACCCCTATTCCGGATTTACGCCAGTACTGTGATGCCACTCGTCACCAAAATCATGTCTTCGGTGTCGGCATATAAATACTTGGCCGCTTCAATGGAAACGTTCCCAAAACCGGAAAACATGAAACAAATCATGACAGACTCAGGGCTTACCAATGTAGCATATTCACAGATGACCTTCGGAATTGTAACGGTTTACGTAGGTTTAAAGGACATAATCACTAAAACCCCATGATTGTCTTTCACATGCCAAACCTAATTTCTTTCTAATAGTGTCGTCAGGTTTCCCCACTTAGTTGTTAGTTAACAACGATCCCATTTATTCCTGAGATGGCCCCAACATCTTTTTGATCTCACGCTTCATCGTATTTATATACTTTGTCACTGGGATCTCTTTCGGACAAACTCTTGTACACTCAAAATGATTCAGGCATGCCCATACCCCATCGTCCACGTTCAACTGATCCAAGCGTTCAACTTTTTGTGTGTCGCGTGAATCGAATATCCTCCGAAAAGCTTGAACCAGAGGGGCCGGGCCAAGGAATTTGTCATTTTCATTCACTACCGGGCACGCTGCTGTACAGCATGCGCAAAGAATGCAGCGAATGGATTCTCCCATTTTTTTACGCTCTTCAGGGGACTGCAAACGCTCCTTTTTCGGGGGAGTTCCCGCAAACAGGAAAGGATGTATAAAATTCACTTTGTCAAAGAAAGGATTCAGGTCAACAATGAGATCCTTAAGGATTGTGAACGTTGGTAATGGTTCGACAAGAATCAGGTCGGCCTCACAATCTCTAACCAGTTTTTGACAGGCCAAAGCGCAACGACCGTTGATTTTCATAGCGTCAGATCCGCAAACCCCGTGAGCGCAAGACATCCTGTAGGCTAAGGTTCCGTCCTGTTCCCATTTTATTTTGTTCAGACAATCGAGCACCCTCTCATAAGGCTCCGCTTCTACAGAGTAGTTTCGGTAATAAGGCGCTTCGTCAACAGAAGGATCAAACCTAAAAACCCTTAATGTGATTTTCATCAGAATGTCCTCGCCTTGGGTTCAAACTTCGTGATCTTGACGGGTTTGAAAGATATTTCAAGACCATCGGCGCCTGCTGTGACCATCGTGTGTTTGAGCCAGTTGTGGTCATCTCGTTCCGGGTAGTCTTCTCGGTAGTGAGCGCCCCTGCTTTCAGTCCTCACAATGGCCGAAACAAGAATTGTCTCTGCCAACCCTAGCAGTGATTCCAGTTCAATCGCGTCAAGAAGATCTGTATTGAATTTTTCAGCTTTATTATCTATCGAAACGGATCGATATTGTTCCTTGATGCTACGAATTTCTTCCAATCCTTTTACCATGTCATCATTATTTCGGAAAACTGAACAGCAATCAGTCATGATTTGGCGCATCCGTGCCCGCAGATTTGCAGGCTTCGGACCCTTAGAGCGCTTGATAGCATTTATCTTCGAAGTCAATTCTTTTACAACGTCTCTTGAGACATCAGAGAAATGAAGACTTTTTTCATCCTGTGCTATTGCCATGCCTGCTCGTCTTCCGAAAACCACAAGATCAAGAAGGGAGTTTGTGCCCAGCCTGTTGGCGCCGTGAACAGACACACAGGCTGCTTCACCGGCTGCGTAAAGCCCCGGTATAGGTGTCCCGTTCTTGCCAAGGACTCTACCGTTAAGATCTGTTGGAATTCCTCCCATCATATAATGACAGGTAGGAGTAACAGGAATCGGCTGAGTAGCTGAATCAAGCCCAAGATAAATTCTCGCGAAAGATGATATGTCGGAAAGTTTTTCCTCTATCTTGTCCGCCCCAAGACCCGTGAGGTCAAGATGGACATAATCCTTACCGTTGACACCACGACCCTGCCTGATCTCGGTGTCTATCGCGCGAGAAACTACATCCCTAGGGGCCAAATCCTTTAACGTGGGAGCGTAGTCAGGCATGAAGCGGAACCCAAGCCCGTTCTTCAGGACACCTCCCTCACCTCTTGCCGCTTCACTAACCAACACCCCCAATGGATAAATTCCGGTTGGATGGAACTGTACGAACTCCATGTCCTCCAGAGGCACGCCGTTGCGATAGCACAGGTAAACGCCATCGCCAGTGTTCGAAAAACAGTTGGAGTTGGTCTTGTAGACACGCCCGAACCCACCAGTCGCAATGAGAACCGCTTTTGCCTTGACAGTGTGGAGGGCTCCGGTAGCGAGATCGTATGTCACTATTCCTGCGGCGTGCCCCTTTTCGATTATAAGATCAATCATGTAAACTTCAGAAAAGATATGGATCCCTTTCTCCAGCGCCTTCCCGAAGAGTGTGTCCAGAACAACCCGGCCCGTGCGATCCGCAGCGTAACAAGATCTTTTTACAGGCCCCTCCCCAAAATTCCTTGTGTGTCCACCAAACGCCCGTTGAGCAATTCTACCTTCAGCAGTCCTGTTGAAAGGGACTCCCATGTGTTCGAGTTCATAAACTGCTCTCGCTGCGTCCATTGCAAGGGTTTCAGCGGCATCTTGGTCGGTGAGGTAATCTCCACCTTTAACAGTGTCAAACATGTGCCATTCCCAGGAATCCGGCTCCTCATTACTCAGGGCGGCGCCTATACCACCCTGAGCAGCCCCGGAATGTGATCTGGTCGGAAAGACCTTGCTTACCAAGCCGACCTTGAAGCCTTCAGGGATTTCAAGCGCAGCGCGTAAACCAGCCAAACCCGAGCCTACCACCAACGCGTCAAATTGTAATTCCATGTGTAGATCACCTTTTAGTCGCCAGGATCTTGCCTGTCCAGTGGAGGAGAATACTCACATCCCATTAAACCACAATAGTTACCCACGTATTCAGCCTGAGGCCTGTAAAGCATGGGTTTCCCCTGAGCTTCTCCAAACTTTTCCTCAATAATATGGCTGCACCAACCCGCTATCCTGGAAATTGCGAAAATTGGCGTGAAAAAATCTTTTGGAATTCCCATCATGAAATAAACAGGGGCGCTGTAAAAATCAACATTGGGTCTAATCTCGCTCTTGCCTCGTTTATCGAATTCTTCTACGGAGATTCTTTCAACAAGTTTTGAAAGCTTGTCCCACCGTTCCATATGTTCGGCCTTGGCCAGACGAGTCGCCATCGGCTTCAGGTATTTGGCCCTTGGGTCCATGGTTCTGTACACCGCATGTCCTAAACCCATAATCTTTTGGCCGGAGTCGATACGGCTTCTGATCCAACTTGAAACATCCGGTTCGTTCTCCAACTGCAGAAGCATTTCCATTACCTTAGTGTTGGCGCCCCCATGCAGACTTCCAGACAAAGCGCCTACACCAGCAGTCACGGCCGCATACATATGCGCCTTTGTTGAACAAACTTCTCTACAAGCGAAAGTGGACGCGTTAAATGTGTGGTCAGCGTGTAAAATAAGACAGCAATCCAGGTCTCTTGCCATGTGGGGATCAGGTTTAACCCCTGTGAGTCGCCACAGGAAGTTCCCTGCGTGAGACAGGGACTTATCATACGGTAGGGGATCTTGACCATGGCTGATACGGCGCCAGGCAGCGACAACCACCGGCAGCCTTGCGATAAGTCGCATTGCCATTCTGACATTGGCGGGGCGGTCTTCATCTTTAAGATCAGGGTCAGCCGTTGCAAGCAACGGAACACAAGCCTGGAGAACGTCCATGGGATTGGAATCACGAGGGAGCATTCTCATGCAGTCGTAAATATAGTCGGGGACGTCCGAAGCGTCTGCAATGGTTTGTTCGAAGACCTTCAATTCGTCCGGTACAGGGAGGTAACCGTTTAGGAGAAGGCAAGCGGTTTCCAGGAATGATGATCTTTCAGCTAGTTCTTCAATCCGATAGCCTCGATAGATGAGTATGCCCTGGTTCCCGTCGATAAAGCTTATCTTGGTATCAGCTACTGTGACACCTCTTAGACCGATGTTCTTTACTGAGACCGTTTGCGCCATACCACCCCCTTGTGCTTTTAGAGATATTTTTCAGATCACTTCCAGAATCTTTAAAAGACAACTAACCGAAAAACCCGCGCCGTTTTCTGAAAAATAGTAAGCATGTAAGGACCGACGCGGGGTTCAAATCAAAATTAATCAGCAACAAAGAATTCATCTTTTTTTGCGCCACAAACCGGACATTTATCAGGCGCTGAATCTGCTATTGTATATCCACATTTCGGGCAAATATAATAGTCCTTTTCCGGCAAAACCTCGCCGGATTCCACCGATTGTATCGCCTTTTCGTAGAGGTTTCCGTGCACTTTCTCAACCTCATTGGCCCAGTGAAAACTTTTCAGGGCCGAATTGTTCTTTTCAGCCTTGGCAGTCTCCAGAAAGGATGGATACATGGAGGTGAACTCGTGATGTTCCCCACTGTAGGCCGCCTTTAGATTCTCAAGAGTGGACGCCACGCCTTTAAGAACTTCAAGATGATTGTGCGCATGGATTGTCTCGGCTGCCGCCGCTGCTCTGAAAAGTTTTGCCACACCTTTCAGGTTCTCCTGTTCAGCCTTCTTTGCAAAAGCCAAATATTTACGATTAGCCTGTGATTCACCTGCAAAGGCTTCTTTCAAGTTTTTCTCAGTTTCGCTCATCATTTCTCTCCTTTAAGTTTCAGCCCAAAATTAAAAAGCTTCACTGAAAAAATAAGCATTGCCCTCGAAAAGGAAAACATTTATCCCCTAATTATTCTTGGGGCAATCATTTGGTGTTGAGGACAAATTGAATCCGGATTCTGATAAGCGCATCCAGCGAATGCGACCATATAATCTCTCATCTTGGTGAATGATACGACCTCGTCAACGAAGCCTCTTTTCGCACAGTATATTGGCCTCGATTGATCGTAATACTGCTTAGCCAACGCATTCATTTTCTCGATGATAGGATCCAGGGGTCTGCCAGCGTCCTTTTCCTTGACGAGTCGCCTGGCGAAAGAAGCCGCAGCCGCCGTTTCTCCATGCATGACGTAAATTTCACTTGCAGGTGTGCCTAAAGTAAAAGCGCAGTGATTGTTGGCGGTAGGTCCGCCCATTATATAATGGGCCGCCGCAGTTCCCTTGCGTAATACAAAGAGCATCATAGGCACATTGGTCTGTTCTATGGAATAAATCAAGGACTGCCCCAACCCAAGCAGTTCAGCTCTTTCTGCTATATCCCCGACATCAATGCCGGA
>JARLHM010000066.1 GCA_031292235.1 Syntrophaceae bacterium
ACATCAGTTTCCTAACTGACTGAACCCAGGAGGACATTTAGTGAAAGTTATTATCAAAACCAACAAGGGTGAAATAAATTTGAACCTCTATGACAGTTTAACGCCTATAACGGTGGCCAATTTTGTAAATCTGGCCAAGAGGGGCTTTTACAATGGTCTTAAATTCCATAGGGTGATAGAGGACTTCATGATCCAGGGAGGTTGTCCCTTAGGAACGGGGACTGGTGGTCCGGGTTACAAGTTTCAGGATGAGTTTGTGGCCGCGTTGAAACACGACAAACCTGGAATTCTCTCTATGGCGAACTCCGGGCCAAACACGAACGGCAGCCAGTTTTTCATTACCCATGTTCCTACACCCTGGCTCGACGGCAAACATTCTGTCTTCGGAAAAGTTGTTGGGCCTAAAGACCAGGACGTGGTGAACAGCATCGCAACGGGCGACGTTATAGAAGCCATATCGATTGAAGGGGACACCACCGATTTATTTACGCAGACGAAGAAAAATGTGGACACATGGAACAGCATCCTCGACCGCAAGTAAGTTTCAGTGACATTTAACTTGTAACAAACGTTGCTGATCTTTATTGGACGTGGCCTTTGTTTAGAAAGGCCACGTCTCAAGCGGACACATTGTGGCACGCGCCAGCGTAAAATTACACGAAACGTTTCTTGATGGCCTGGATGTATTCCGGGACACCACCAGGAAGGTCCTTCTCAATCTGTAGTTTCGCGGCTTCAAGACGAGAACGGACACCAGGCTCGTATAGATCATTTACACTCCTAAATGCGCCACCCCTTCGTCCCAATTGATACATTAAACGATCATCGTATGGAAGATTAAGATACCGGTCTATTACACCGAGAATTTTGTCCTTGTCTTCCGGCAACTTTCCTTCTACTTCCTCAAGAAGATTTAGGATGTGATCACTGACAATTGTGGTAGTAACTTTGTCCAACCTTTGGATAATATCCCTGATTTCCATGACTATTTGGTCTTCATCCGGAGGAGTAAACCGGCCCTGCCTCATCATTTCAGCCAAAGGGGTATTATGCCTGACATAAAGTGATCGGAACCGAACAAAGGTAGGGTTGACGCCGTTGATTACACGGGCCGTTTCTCGAGAGTGCTCTTCTGACAATTCCACTCCGCCGATTCCGGGGATAACATACAGCGATAGCGATATGCCAGCTTCTACTACCCTTTTCCCACCTTCTAGCAGTTGTTCGGACTTGCAACCCTTATCAATGAGCTTTAGGACCTTGTCGGAACCCGATTCCATCCCTACATGAAGTCTCGACAGGCCACACTCTTTCAACCTGATGTATTCATCTACTGTTTTGGACTTTAATGTTGAAGCTCTGGCGTAGGATGTGACTCTCGAAACCTGAGGGAAATTCTTGCGTATATGATTTAGGATCTCTATCAAAGATTCAGTTGATAGCATCAACGAATTCGCGTCCTGAAGAAACACGGTGTCAGCTCCGGAAGCAATCCAGTAGGCGATGGAACGAAAGGAATCAGGAAGCTTGCCGTCTTTAAAGACAGAGGTAATCACCCTGTTTGTGAATTCTCCACCATCGTCCATCTTCCGCGAAATTTCTTTGATTTCGTTGTAGATTATTGCCACATTATCAATGTCGGTCAGGACTTCTTCAACCGGCCTGCGCGAGAATTTCTTTCCCTTGTAGGTTGAACAGAAAGCGCATCGATTCCATGGACAGTTCCTGGTCACCCGTAAGAGCAAACTCCCTGATTCACTTGGCGGTCTAATCGGGCCTTGTTCGAAAGTTAGTTCCTGTTTTTGCATGTTTTTGCGTCACTACTTCAATTAATTAGGAAATATCGCTTCAGCGATTTTCCAATTTACCCCCTATCATAAGGCGGTGTATTTGATATTTATGAATCATCGACCGATTGTCAATCAGGATGCTGTTGAAAGGGAAGAATTTATTCCACGTAATAAATCGGAACTTGCGCCTTAACCACAAGCAGCCCAGGATTCGACATCTGTTGATTCTTTTAGTGACTGCGCCTGTGCCGCTCGCTCCGCCTCTAACGCTCTCAGCGTACTAGCCAACACGACACAATGTTCGCACGGGTTATAGGAGGATTCATGCCGTTGCGGGCCACCTCTACCCCGTGTCACCATCTCAATCTTAAGGTCCCTGATTTCGGAATAAATCCTTAAACAATGACGGATTGACCATCTTCCCTTGAACACCCGGCAGGTAACCGAATATCTGTCAAGCCAGCTTTCTTTGTCTCTTTTCATGGTTACCTCTCTACTTCTGGTATCAAAACCCAAAAGCGGAAACAGGCGAATAACAACCTTTCCAATCAAATAGATATCCTTTTGGATTTTCTGACACTATCCTCCTTTTTATGTTCCTTCTAAAACCAACAATGACGACCTGTTTTTCGTCCAGATAAATCCTGATTGACTTACACCGCTTTTGATGCTAGTTTCGTGGACATTGGAGCGATGCGTTGAGGCTATTATCAATAACAGTGCAGGTTCCATGAAATTTAACAAGCTTCGAAACCGACTTCTGATCAGATTCCTACTGATAGGGTTCTGTCTGGCCAGTGTCGGTGCCACAGTATACATTGCGCCCGTCCTTAAAACTTACCAGTTATTTTCATTTGAGGTAAATGACGCTTCTTCGAAACCGGTCGACGCGGCACTCTGCCCGGCAAGCTTTGCGTCGGCCGATTCAATGTTCAAAGAAAACGTAGATCCTTCTCTAAATGGTTCCCAGGAGGCTACCGACGTAACAGCGCCTGGAGACACCCTCTTGTCCGTGTTCAACGACAACCTCTCAGATGAAACAACAATAACGCAGGTTTCTCAATCACTTGCATCGACCATACAAGGCTCTTTGAACAAACCTTTTGCTCCTGAAACCGTGCTTCCGTCGGGTAGACGTTACAGCATAACAATCGACAGTGAAGGGAAATTCCTGAAGGCCGTTTTGGAACTTGAACCTGCTGACGTGTTCCACGTCGCCTCGGAAGATGGCCGTGTACATTCATGGAAAGACGAAGTCGTATTAGACTTCAAAAATGAATTGATCTGTTTTCCGATGAAAGGGAGTCTCACCGAATCCGTGCTGACCGCTGGAGAAGGTCTTGAACTGGCGTTGAAGCTGGCGAGCGTTTTCCGTTGGGACATTGATTTCCATTCGGAATCAGTTGGCGGCGATACGTGTCGAGTCTTATTTGAGCGGCGGTACGCTGATGACAGACCATCAGGGTACGGTCGTGTATTAGGGGCAGTTTATGAAGGTAAGAAAACAGGACGAAAGGCCGCTGTCTATTTTAACAATGAATATTATGACGAAAGGGGCGCCGAACTTAAGAAAAGCTTCCTAAGATCGCCTTTGAGCGTCATTAGGGTTACGTCTCGGTATGGGTATCGTTTACATCCGGTCCTTAAAGTATGGCGGAAACACAACGGTGTTGATTATGGCGCCGTTCAGGGAACGCCGGTCTGGTCAGTCGCTGGTGGGGTTGTTACGTTTGCGGGTTGGAGCAACGGATATGGTAATTATGTTTGCATTAAACATGACAATGGTTTCGAAAGCCGCTACGGTCATCTTCAAAAATTCTTTGTAGTTAAAGGACAGAGAGTGAAGCAAAGGCAAAGGATCGGCCTCGTTGGGATGACGGGGATTGCGACTGCTCCTCATCTCGATTTCCAGTTACTGGTTAAGAACAAACATACGAACCCTCTGAAAGTCGCTATGCTCAAGGGGCTCAAGACTGTGCCAGCCCCGCTGGTTTCGCGTTTCATGTCACTAGCCCAAGACCGGTTGAACCGTCTTAGTGGAATCATGCTGACAAGAGGTCCCAGGAATTTTACCAAGCTTTCCGTGGATTAGTTCACTTCGTCCAATCCTTAAAAAACTTCAGATCATCTTCAGATTCGTTCAGATTCTGGCAGTGTGGCATACAATTGTTAAGCATCTTAACAATTTTCCATAGGTCGCCAGAATTCTTGACCGATTAGCTCCAACCTAGTATACTAAACTTGATGAAATATGCCATGAAGGGAGATTGTCCCAGATGAAGAAAATATTTGTAGCGCTGGTGGTCTTGTTGTCTCTCACCGCAGTCTCAAACAGTTTCGCATTTCTTGACTATTTGTTTTCCGGCTCTGCCAGCAGAGACGCGATAGACAATTCCGCAGTTGGGGATTTACGCGCATGGTGGTCAGGCAACCCCGTCTACACGTTCAACCCTTATTATTCCGGTGGACAGGCTCCCCAAGGGCAGCAGGGCGCCCAGGCTCCTCAAATGACCCAGCCTCAGGTTCAACAACAGCCCGTTATTAATTACTACCCGCCCGGTCAGGGAGGCTCACCCTACCAGTATGGGCAACAACAGCAATACGCTCCCCAGCAGGCGCCACAGCCACAAATGCAATATGGATATGGCGGCCAACAGCAACAACAGATGTATCAACAGCAGCAAGGGGCACAGCCCGCTCCTGCGCCCCAATACCAGCAGCCGGGGTCTCAAACCTATCAATACGGAGGGGCAGAATAGGCGGCGCAAAGACTGGGTTTGAGTTTAACGCTGTGAGGCGCCTTTTCTTGCGCGGCTGAATTGATTTTGGTTATTCAGAGGATGAAGCGAGAGATTTAAGTCTTGCGGCGGCAATTCTACCATGCGCTGTGTGGGGGTAGTTCTTTACAATTTTCTGAAAAATGATTTTTGCGGACCGGTTATCACCCATTTTCTCAAAAGCCTGCCCCTGTTTGAGTTGGGCGCTCAGTTCTTTTTTTGACCCTGGATATTCCTTGATTACCCTATCAAACAGCAGGACCGCTTCTTCAAAACGACCCTGTTCGAGTCTGATTTCTCCTATCCAATAGACGGCGTTGGGCGCAAATTGACTCTTGGGGTTCCTCTTCAGGAAGTCCTGGAACTGACTTACAGCGTTCTCAAGGGCCCCGCTCTTGAAAGTGGCGTATGCGGCTCGATATACCTTTTCATCTGGAGTTAAAGGCATGTTCCTGACTTCCGTAACTTCGTCTGATTGATCAATAGCAGAGGCCGCAGTGGACGCTTTTCGGCCTTTGATGTTCTCGCTTTTGTTCATGGTATCGGCAGTTGAATTTGCGGATGTGGCCTTTTGACCACCATCCGGTCCACTAGTTTGGCCCTTCTGACTGTCTATGCCCAGTTGCCGTTCAATCTGACTGATACGTTCCTGGAGATCCTTTATGGACCTTTCCCCACCATTAGCTTCAAGCCGTTCAAGTGAATCCCGCATTTTGCGGAGTTCTGCTTCCATGTCCTGGATTTTCGAGACGGCCATAGCTGAATAGGCGGGTTTTGTGTAAGGCAAGGACGGATTGGCGGTCCTGGTAAGACAACTACTACTTAGCAGACTCAGAAAGATGGCAAGGCTGAAAATCAGCCGCGCCATCTTAATCTTAAACCCTTTTAGAATTGATTTCTCAATCATGTATACCGATCTTCACGTCATTTGGAGACACGCAGATACACTCGCCTGTTCTTGGCCCAGGCCTGTTCATTGTGATTCGGGTCAACAGGAAGTTCCGAACCGAAGGAAACCGTACTAAGCCTGTTACCTGGAATCCCCAAGGCGGTGAGACGTTCGACCACGGCCCCGGCTCGGCGTTCACCCAGAGCAAGATTGTATTCGGCAGTACCTCGCTCATCACAGTGACCTTCCGCCACAACCATGAGATTCGGATAGCGTTTCAGGACTTCAACATCATAATCTATCGCCGCCTGAGCTTCCGGGCTAAGGGTATAATTGTCAAAGTCAAAGTATACAGTCTTAAGACTGGTTTGCACACCCTGAAGCTCACCTTCCACAACAGCGCCTGGTCCTGCCATGCCAAATCCCGGCACTGGCGCCTCGTTCGGTTTAACTATTCTTTTGGCGCATCCACCCGCTAAGGTTATTATTAGCAACAGGGCGGCGGCGTATATTTTAAGGTGGCGAGTATCCATCACTCCTCATCTCCTTTTCCCCTAGGCCCTAATTACTTTAGCCTGGGAGACCATGCCGGATTACGACCAGAGACACGAGATACCGGCGTCTGAACAGTTCCTTTGGCGTCCATGACGAATATGCGCTTAGATCCATCTCTGTTCGATGTGAAAGTGATCATCCGCCCATCGGGAGACCAGGACGGATCCTGGTTGGTTCCCTTATTCGTGAGGACCTTAAAGTCACTGCCGTCCGGCCTGATCACACAGACCTGAAACCGACCATCTATCCTCGCTGTAAACACTAGCATGTCGCCTCTGGGAGACCAGTCCGGGTCCGTATTGTAGGAAGTAGTCAGAGTTATTCGCTTCGACTCTCCACCGTTTACCGGGACAACATAAATCTGGGGCGATCCTGCCTGGTCGGAAACATATGCGATGTAAGCGCCATCCGGTGACCATGAGGGTGAGATATCATTTCCCAATCCATTAGTCAATTGTTTTATTATGTTTCCTTCAGTAGTTATAATAAATATCTTAGGTATAGCTTTAACACTTAAAGACAGGGCTATCATATTCCCATCAGGAGAAAAACGACCTGATGCGTTAAGACCTTTCCTGTGTGACACTGGAATGACTCTTTGACCATCCATGCTGACGTACCAAAGGTCTGGGTTTCGATTTATGTAGGATGTAAAAATCAGACCTTTACCATCAGGGGCCCATTTGGGTGACAGATTTATGGTCTTGGTGTTTGTGACTTGGCGAAGGTTATTTCCGTCGTAATCCATGACAAAAATTTCTCTGGTTTTGGTGTCATCCATGAAGGCTATTTTGGAAGTAAAACAGCCTTGCAGGTTTGTAATTTTCTCCAGCAGTCTGTCGTCAAACATGTGAACAATATATCGGTAATCGGAAAGGGACCCGGTATACCTTTTCCCAAGGTCAAGTCTCTGAAGACCGATATCATAAAGTTTACAATCTACTGTCAACAGGTTTCCATTAACGTTGAAAGAACCCATTACCAGCGCTTGCGCCCCTGTTCTGGCAAGACTGTTCACATCCGGCTCGCCATTCTGATTTAGGGGCAACGGTTGGGGCGCCGGCACGATTTCAAATAGCCCACACATTACAAGGTCATTCTTTATTATTGACGCTAATTCGGCCCCATTCAAAGGCCCTGGCTGGTTGCTTGAGAAGTCCGCAACCATGATTGGCATCTTGCCGAGATTCGGATTGTCCAAATCGAGTAGAAGCTTTCCAAAAGCTGGTTGACAACCAACACTTATTATCAGCGTAAGCCACAACAGGAGGGGTCGTAATCGATTGGTTAGCTCAGTGGTTCCAGGATGAGGCCTTGGCCTTGATATTTTCATTGTAAACCACCAGGTGTGAATCGTAGGGCTAATCCACCTGCGGCCTTTATCTTGTCCGAAACTTCGGCCGTCATGGCCGGAAATGGAGCAGCCTGATGTATCGCCCTCATGGCAGAACTGTCAAAGAAGCGATCTCCTGAGCTACGATCTATCGAAGCGTCCAACAGTCGGCCATCATCTCCAATTTGTATAGAAATGATCGTAACTCTCGCCGCTTTCTGTTCATCCCCGAACACGGACCAGCGTGAATTGATCTTGTTTCTAACAGCCTCAAACCAGCGGGCGATTTCAACGTCGTTTGATGAGCCCGCCCCGGCCGGAGTATCAAGTCCTGAAGCTCCCCTATTCTTTGACTTTTCAGATTTCTTCGTTTCCAGGTCCTTTTTTATAGCTGCCAGTCTTTTTTCCAGAAAATCATTTGAATTGAGTTTCTTTTCTGGCTCTTTCTTGGGTTTTTCGGCTTCAGATTTTGCCTCGGTCGGCTTTTTCTTGGGTTCAATCTTTTCCGGTTTCTGTTTTCTCTTCTTCATCTGAATAGCCGGCGCCAATGGTTCCGCCTTTGCAAAAAGAGTTTTTAGCTGTTCGACTTCAGTGCTGGACCTTCTAGCGGGCTCGGAGGGTTCTATGGACGCGAGTTCGGGAGTTGTCTCAAGTGGTTGCTGAGGGAGTTGTTTCATGGCGCTTTTGGATACCGGTCTGGCTTCAACCAACTTCACGTTAGTGACCCCCAGATCCGTGATCTTTGTCGGGGCGCTAAAGTATTTTGCGCCTAAGATCAGGAATGCGATAGCCACAAGGTGAAGTCCCGCAGATATCGCAAGCATCTGCGGGGATGTCCCTCGCCGATGTTTCAAAAGATCATTGATCATTTAGCTGATTTACTGGATTCCTCCTGGGGAGTGGTGATCATACCCAGGTTTGCAATGCCTGCAGTTTTCAAGCTCGCCATGATTCTAACCACAACGCCGTAAGGGACGGTCTTGTCGGCACGTAGAAATACATCCCGGTTGGGTTTGTCTTTCGTAGCGTCAACCACTACCGTCGCCAGTTGGTCCTCGGTGACCGCTTTATCATTTACATAGATCGACCCTGCCCCTGACACGGAAATGATTACTTCGTCACGCTGCTGAGCTTTCTCTATCGGCTCGCCTTTTGCCGAAGGGAGTTCAACAGAGACCCCTTCCTGTAACATTGGAGCCGTGACCATGAATATGATCAAAAGCACCAACATTACGTCAACCAGTGGGGTGACGTTTATATCGGCCATTGGGGCCCTATTGCTTCTGTTCAGGCTAAAAGCCATCTGTCCGCCTCCTAAGATTCAACGTGAAGACCCCACAAAGTTACTTTCGTTTCCAGTAAATTCGCTCAATTATATTGATGAGTTCAGACGCAAAATTATCCATTTCCGTAGAGATGACATTTATACGACCTAAGAAATAGTTGAAGAAAATGACAGCCGGGATAGCGGCCGCCAGACCGGCGGCAGTTGCAATCAAAGCTTCCGCTATTCCAGGCGCGACTACCGCCAGAGAAGCGCTCTTCATGGCCCCTATATTACGGAATGACTCCATGATCCCCCAAACGGTCCCAAAGAGTCCTATGAACGGGGCTGACGACCCTGTTGTAGCCAGGAAATTTACCCCTCTCTCGAGCCTGGCCCTCTCAGCCGTAACCGCTTGCTGCAATGAACGTATAATATTGTCCATACCGGTTCGCTCGTATTCCGGCTCTCCATTCGCGTCTACTGATCCCTTTTGGGACCCCGCTTGTATTCTGGACAAACGGCTTAGCTCGGCGTAGCCCGCTTTGAAGACGTGCGCTAGTGGACTGTGCGTGAATTGTTTGGCTTCAGTATAAAGAGTTGAAAACTTCCTCGACTCCCTGAAAGCGTCAAAAAAGAGCTGGGTATGTTTTTTCGCTCTTGAAAGCGTGATGGCCTTGGTCAGGATTATTCCCCAACAAATAATCGAAAAAATCAGAAGTGTCAGCATCACGCATTTAACGACTATGCCAGCCCCAATTATAATCGACCACATGCTTTGATCGTTCAAGTTCTGGACCGGAAGCGCCGTCAGATAAGCGTTGAGCATAGGTAATTCCCCTTTCAATCAGTCCCAGATTAATTAATCTATCAAAAAACATATGTCAAGTTTTACATGTGTTTAGTGTATGTTATATAAATTTACTAAATCATTTTAACCATTTTATAAGCTATCGTCTTAAAATAGTCATTTTTAATTTAAGACAATTTTTAGAGGCGCTTGTTCCACGAGCCTGATTTTCCTTGTGATGAAGATCATGTTCAAATTGCGATGACGAAACGGTTAAGTTCGTAGAGCTTGGCCCCCTGATCAAGTCTACGAAAAACGTTTGGATTGCGTAATGGAAAGATGTAAATCGTCAGATTGTGATTGGCCGCCAAGGTTATCGTGCAGATGAACATGACGAATCAGCTTTCCAAATTTCCGAAATTTAATATTTCTATTGATTACCTGTCACCGATGATGTATTCTATATTTGAAGCTTAACTTGTATTGCTCCAGTTGCCCTATTAATACATGGTCACGGGTGTTATGCGAGAATTAAGATCGTAGAGCGTGGTACCCGTGCCGTGGATTGTTCTGAATTATCCAGTCGATTTATCCCCGATCACCAAAACCCCGTTATTCATCAACCTACACGCACTTTCACAGGGTTGTGTCGCGCGTTTTTCCAAAAGGAGCTACAAAATGAGTTTTAACATTTATGTTGGTAATCTTTCCTTCGATGCTAGCGAAGGAGAACTAAGAACTCTGTTCGGAGAGTATGGCGAAGTGGATACCGTCAAGATCATTTCTGACCAGTTTACGGGCAGATCTCGCGGTTTTGGTTTTGTTGAGATGCAGGACCGTGAAGAAGGTTTGCGTGCAGTAAAGGAACTGGATTCCAGGGAACTGGGTGGACGAACCCTGAAGATAAACGAAGCAAAGCCTAAAACCTCCGGCGGCGGTGGCCGTCGGGATGACAGGGACTCTCGCTGGTAAAACCTTCCCGAAAAAAATAAATCATTGAGATAATCACACAGGGGCTTGCTTCGGCAAGTTCCTGTTTTCAGCTTATTGTCATATTCCGAACACTAACGTCTTTAATTTCACTGCTTTCTTAACAGTTAATTTGAATGTGCCGGTAAAAGTTTGTTTTTGAAGTCGAATGTGGCGCCTTCATTTTGGGTAGTCTACCAACCCCGGGTCGAGTTTACTCGATTTGTCCGAGGTCAAGGCGCTGTTTATCTTCTGATAAATGGATGGCTGAGCCGACCGGCTCTTATCGAACTCTTATCACTTGAATTCGATGTTTTCCGGTTTCTCGGCCTCGTAATTGGAACATCGCAATATCAAAACGACGATTAATACAGCTCCAAACGCATAAGCCGCTATTTCCCAGATTTCCATGAAAATTACACCTGACGTTGAACTTTATTGGCACTAGCAGATGCTTTGACCACATAGATTATCAAAAAGTCGATGGGTTGACCGCATAAGTTAGATGCATAAGATATATGCATGCGCAAAATGATAACAACCTGTCGTTCAACGGAATTAGCGTTTCATTTCGCCTTGCATGACACATCGGGGACACACCGCTGGCCTCGGTCAAAGAAGATCTCGTCTTTTTGCTAAAAACACTATACCACGGGCCTGCCTGTGAAGCTCATTTGTTACATATGCTTAAACACCAAGAAACACTTTTGCAAGAGGCTCTATGCTCAATAAATTCCGTGACCCAATCAGTGGACTGACACATCTCGCTGCGGCCGTAGGCGCAATGTGCGGTGTAGTGATCCTCATGCTCATCGGGCACGACGACGCCACCAAGGCTATTTCACTGGCGATCTATGGCTTTAGTCTGGTTCTGATGTTCGCTGCCAGCGCCACCTATCACCTGGCCAAAGCTCCTCCCCAAGTAATTAAAGTTCTTCGAAAGGCTGATCACTCAGCCATTTATCTTTTGATTGCCGGCAGCTACACGCCTATTTGTCTCCACTTCTTCCGGGGCTTCTGGCAATGGTGGTTCGTAGGGATTATTTGGGGCATGGCGCTTATCGGCGTTGCAATCAAAATCTTCATTATAAAGGCGCCTCGCTGGCTCACCGCGGGGATTTACCTACTGATGGGTTGGCTGGCTATCCTAGCCGTTCCGGAGATGGTGGTGGTTATGCCCGTGCCTGCGTTGATTTGGCTTGTTCTAGGTGGGCTCTTTTTTACGCTGGGAGCGGTGGTCTATATCAGCAAGAAGCCTGATTTCTATCCCAAGGTTTTCGGCTTCCATGAAGTATGGCATATTTTTGTAATTCTCGGATGCGCGTGTCACTTCATTGTCATCGCGACCTTTATAGCGCCGAGTTCAAAGGCGGGGCTATAATTTGTTTTTTACACAGCTACAAAAAAAGATAGAAGTCCACAGACCCAAGCCTTCAATGTTTGCGAAGGCTGCAAGCCTTTTACAACAAGTGGCCCCATCTCCATCTTAATGAGGATGCCTCCTCAAATTGCCAGAACTTAAACTTATGCCTTGCGGTTCTCAAAGAACGTGTTTATTTCACACCAAGGGCGAACTCTACCGCCGCCTCCGAATGTATCTGCACCGTGTCGAAAACTGGCGCTCGAACATCCTTCTGTTTGATCAACAATGGAATCTCAGTGCATCCTAGTATCACACCTTCCGCCCCTTCCTCTTCCACTAAACGGTCGATGATTCGGATGAATTCCTTTCTTGATGCCTTGATGATTTTTCCAGCGCACAATTCATCGAAAATAACGGTATTAATGTAGTCCCGTTCGGTCTTATCGGGGATAACTACTCTAAGTCCGTATCGTTGCTCCAAACGGTCTCGGTAAAAATGTTGCTCCATTGTATATGCCGTGCCCAGTAGCGCGACAGTTTTTAATCCTTTTCCATTTATTTTATTGGCGGTAGCGTCGGCGAGGCGGAGAACGGGGATAGTGACATGCGCTTCGATGTGGTCGGCGGACACGTTCATGGTGTTGGAGGCTATCACGATAAAATCGGCGCCGCCTCGTTCGAGTCTTTGAGCCGCATCAATCATCGTTGTAATCAAAGGTTCCCAGTTCCCGTGTTCTGCCAGACGTTCATCTTTGGAAAAATCCCCAAATGGAATGGAAAACATTAATATCTTGGCGGAATTCAATCCGCCAAGCAGGTCTCTGACCATTTCGTTCATTAATCGGTAGTATTCTATCGATGAAACCCAGCTTATTCCACCTATAATGCCGATGGTCTTCATCTGCGGTTTTTTTGAAGTCCTTCCTACTGGGAGATAGATTTCTCGCTACGCTCGAAATGACAATGGCGCCGCTTCTGTTAACTCTATGACGCGAAGCCAAGAGAGATACCGCCGCCGGGCAACGTATCAACTTAGTACAGCTATATCCTGAAGCATCTTGCGTACAGCCTGATACGCTATGGAATCAGACGGAATGTCAACCAACGGCTTACCCTCGAGGTCCAGAGCGACCAATTCTTCATCATACGGGATCAGGGCCAAGGGCGTCGAAGGCAGGGCCTCTATTTCCTCACGGGTAGTTTTCGGCAGATCGGCCAAAGTTCCCTGAATTCGGCTCAAGACTATGTGCTGGTTGTGTATTCTGCCTTCCATTTCGTCGATCAACTGATAAATTCGTCCTATTGTCCTAACACTTCTTGGGGATGGATCGGATATTATGAACAGATGGTCGACTTCTTCCTCGGTCCTCCTAGATAGGTGCTCCATACCGGCTTCATTGTCGATAATGACGAACTTGTAGTTCGTGGTAAGACGCGAGATAACATCGCGGAGTATGTTGTTGGCCATGCAATAGCAGCCTGGTCCCTCCGGACGCCCCATTGACAGAAAGTCCAAGTCTTTGGTTTCCTCAAGGTTGGCCTGGATCTGGTAGTCCATGAAACGATCCCTGGTCATGCCACCGGGGATATCCTCACCCATCTTCCTCGCGTCTTCCCTTATACACCCTACGCTTTTAGGTTCCCGTATCCCGAGAACTTCATGAAGGTTTGAGTTTGAATCCGCATCAATCGCTAATAAAGGCCTCTGGCCACTATCTATAAGGTTTTTGATTATCAGTGACGCAATAGACGTTTTCCCAACACCGCCCTTCCCTGCGACTGCAAGGGTTATTCCCATGTTGTTTCCTCTCCAAGAAAATTATTTAGCTAGTCGTTAAAAATGTTTTCAAATTTCGTTTCGTCAATTTTAGATAGTACTGCGTAGACTTTTTCGGTTTCTTCGATAGTCAAGCTCGAGCAACCGCATGCCGGTGTAATTATAATATGGTTAAGCAATAGTTCGCTGTTGATACCCTTTTCCTCCAACACAGACACCCCTCTACGAAGCCTCCCGAACGTCAAATCCACAGATTCCTGATTTATTCTGGAATCATTAGGGACTGCGCCCCATGCCAGGACACCGCCTCGCGCCAGGAAATTCGACAACTGTTCAGGATAGATCGCCAAAGACTCCAGATAATCCACAGCGTCAAAATTGATAATATCCACTGTTGACTGCATCAGCAATGACCAGTCTGTGTTTCCACAGCAATGGACTCCGGTGATCGCTCCCACGGAAGACGCCATTGAAAAAACATCGTCGAGAGACTCGATAACATCCGAACTGGAAACCCCTAGAAAAGCGGAGGAACCATAAGCGCTAAGGCTTGGCTCATCAAAAAACAATATTATTTTCTCAGCGAACGGCTTCAATTTTTCTACCAGCCACATCGCCTTCAGCCCCATGCCCTTTACCGCCACGTCCTTGAATATAGGGTGGTAAAATATGGGTTTGCCATGCTCATCGGTTACGGATAAGGCAAAACTTAAGGGACCGGTAACCTGGGCTTTAAGGAACGAGCGCTTCGAATGGTCCTTGATCAGCCTGTCAATAAACAATTTGATCCCAAGTCCGTAATCCTCGGTTATGGCAAAAGCTTCGCTCGGAGAACCCTCAACAATTTTCAGATAGTCTTCGTAGAACTTCTCGACGGGACCGGATGATTCGTCAGAAGTATTGAAATAATATTTAAGGTTTTCCAAATCAACGTGGAAACCAGGAAGCTTTTCCGAATATTGTATCCACATCTGCTCGCGAGGGTCGCGTCTCGATAGTTGAGGCAAATGGGGCGCTGTTTTCAAAGAATCCAAAATGAGGTTTACCGCAGCATCCGCATCAGTATGCGGCATACTCCCTATGGCGGTAGTGAGAAGCTTGGGAAGCGCCTCAGTCATGCAATTTCCTGCCATTTCAACTCCACTCAATTATCTTTTCCATCCTTCATCTAGTCGTTTCTCAGCGACATCCCAGGAATCGGCGCTATCATCCCTATCATTTGACTTTATGGGAAGTACGCTTAAATAATCGGCAATCGGTTGATGTATAAATTTAAGATCTTCGTGAGATATCTCTATATCAACGGCCTGTCGTTTCTGAGCTTCAGAAAGCTCCAGTTCTCCACTTTCCGAGGGGAGAATTATTCGATAAGGAACATTAATTTGACGTTTCACTCTTTCAGGGACTCCAAACCCATAGTTCAGGTGTCCGTTCCCGGCTATTACCAGGAGCAGCCTATCCTTTGTCTTCGGACCTTCTAGATATTTCGTTATGGTTGAGGCCATTACGGCATCCCTCAAAGCTTGAGCATAAACAATCCTATCCAGGGATTTCCCCTGAAATGCTCGATGAACTTTGAGCCTAATTGACAGGAGTTTAGCATACAGTGGATTTATAGGTTCTACGTCAGGAGGCACGAAAGCTTTTTCCTCTTCGGATAAAGATCCCAATCCTCCCCGTGCGACTTTGCGGACAATGCCGTTCGAAATATTCAGGCCGACTACAGGAATATTAAGATCTCGAGCGATAGTTAGAACCGACGAATAATCCATCAGGTTCGTCCACCGATCTTCACCCAAGTTTTCAACCAAGGCCGATACCGGTTCCCTCGACGACAACCAGCGATCAAGAACCGGCTGCTGTCCCGATGTGAACATTTCCATAGCAAGAGCGACATTGGGATTACGCTGGAAAAGTCCTCGCAAGATTTCGACTTGAAGATTGTGGTGACGCTCTATGGTATGGAACTCGCCAACATAGACTATCCGGACCGCTGACATGTCATCGAGCGCAGTTTCGATAGGAACCGGTTCGCCAAGTAGTAAATCAACTATTATCGATGGGCATGACATCGTGGCATTACTCACCTTTGGTCCATATAAGCAAAACGTCATAGTCCAAATTAGAAGAAAAATTAAGTTTAGGATTTTAACGGGCACGCCACGATTCCCAGCCGTCAAAGGTGATCTCAAAATCTGCGCATTCACCGGTTGGTTTTTCTTCTAAGATTACCAAATCATCAACCCTACTATGCGGCGCGCCTTTCTTTAACCAGGCGAGCATCAAACCCACACTCTCGGGATCGCCTTCGACAACGGTTTCCACAGAGCCATCCGGCAGGTTCCTGATCCAGCCGAATACACCTATTTTCCGAGCGGCGGACCTTGAATATGCCCGAAACGCCACTCCCTGGACTTTACCTTTTACTATTACCCTACGCCTTATCTTCGATGACATATTAACAACCATCATACGACAAATTAGGACTATTCATAATTTATGAGATTAGAGGTTTCTAAATATTTTTCAAGCCTTACCTGTTGTTCAGGATACGCCGATTAAAGTTTTGAATTCATCCTCGGAGATGACCTTAACACCAATCTCACGAGCTTTATCCAGTTTTGACCCAGGATCTTCGCCTGCAACCAAAAAATCTGTTTTCGTAGTAACTGAAGATCCAACTGATCCGCCTGCGGCTTCAACCATTTTTTTTGCTTCACTCCTGGAGATTGATATGGAGCCGGTAAACACAACTGTCTTTCCTGTCAAAGGAGTTGTTGCGTCAGGAGTAGAAGCGTCGGCGCCAGGTGAAACCCCTGCAGATAGGAGTCTCTGGATCATTTCAATGTTCTTGGGTCCTGAGAAAAATTTTACAACGCTTTGAGCGACCTCAGGACCTATTCCAGGAATTTCACTCAATTTAGAAGTGTCCTTTTTTGATATCGAGTCCACGTCTCCAAAAGACTGGACCAACAGTCTTGCAACGGTAGCGCCGACAAGTGGGATCCCCAGGCTGAAAAGAAAACGGTCGGATGATACCTTTTTGGATTTCTGTATTGCATTGATAAGATTGGTGGCTGATTTCTTAGCCATACGCTCCAGAGAAACGAGCGTCTCAACTTCAAGGTAGTATATGTCGGCAGGATCTCGAACAAGGCCTTTGTCGACAAACTGTTCAACCAGTTTATCGCCGAGACCTTCGATATCCATAGCGTCACGGGAAGCGAAATGTTTTATGGTTTCCTTAAGGCGAGCTGGACATGAGGAGTTCAGACATCTTTTTGCCGCTTGCCCTTGCAGCCGCACTGCGTCTGAACCACAAACCGGACAATGATCAGGTATTTGATATGGTTGGCTGTAAGAGTCTCGACACTCGCTCCTGACTTTTACCACTTCGGGGATGACATCGCCTGCCCGCTGAATCACAACGACATCTCCTTCCCTGATGTCTTTGCGGTCTATCTCGTCCTGGTTGTGAAGTGTCGCTCGACTGACATTAACGCCTCCAACGTTCACAGGCTCCATAATCGCTACTGGGGTCAGGGTCCCTGTCCGTCCTACCCCGACCTCAATCCGGATTATCCTGGTCTCCGCCTGCATTGGTTCGAATTTGTAGGCCACAGCCCACCGGGGCGATCTGCTTTTTGTTCCCAGTTGAGCTTGCCAATCAAGAGAATTCACCTTGATGACACTACCGTCGATTTCAAATGGAAGTTGGCTTCTTACTTGGTTCAAAGTGTTGTAGTGAAGCAGAACGGCGTCAACACCCTCACAAAGTTTTGTGTGCTCCAGGTTTGCAGGTATTCCTAATTCAATAAGGCCCTGAAGCAGCTCGAGTTGGGTGTTCACGGAAGCGCCCTCTATCCTCCCCACACCGTGCGCTAGAAACCTTAGCCGCCGCTGGGCCGTAATAGCGGGATCAAGCTGGCGAATGGAGCCGGCTGCAGCGTTTCTGGGATTCGCGAACGATGGTTGGCCGATTTCGTCACGCTCCTTGTTAAGGGTATCAAAATCAGACCTCGCCATAAATATTTCGCCACGAATATCTATGAGACTAGCGCTGGAAAGCTGTCCGTTTGCCATAAGACTAAGTGGGATGGCTCTTATTGTTCTTATGTTAGCTGTCACGTCTTCACCCACTGTTCCGTCACCACGAGTCCCTCCTGAAACAAGGAAGCCATCCTGATAAACAAGTTCGATGGCGACTCCATCCAGTTTGGGCTCTACAACGTATGGCGCCGGACCGGTAGCTCCAAGCAGTTTTCGAACTCTCGAATCAAAATCTATTAGCTCTCCCACTTCAAAAATATTTGAAAGAGACAGCATGGGGGTCACATGCGTTACTTGATCAAATCTTTCGAGGGCCACTCCCCCCACTCTCTGAGTAGGTGAATCAGGAGTCAGGAATTCTGGATAGTAGTTTTCCAGTTGTTCTAACTCTTTGAATAACTTGTCATATTCTCTGTCAGAAATCTCAGGAGCGTCCATAACGTAATAGAGATAATCATGACGTCTGATTAAACTCCTTAGGCGCTCTATCTCGGCGTGGATCTCTTCTAATCGATCGGTTTGAGGATCTTTTCCCAGGCCCATCATTCTCCACTCAAATGCTGTTAATAGACGTCAGGTTAAAGTTGCCACAAATGAATAAAAACGACAATCACCAAAAAAAGACCCCAACGGGGCCTCTGAATTAAACATTCCCATGGGATCTCTTTAGGTAAAACTAACGAGCCGAATTTACTTTGGCTCGTTAGTGAAGAAAAGTAATCACATTATTTCTTGGGCCACTTACCTGTGAATGTCACTCTTAGCTCTTTTCCTTTTTCATCCTTGAATAGGGCTGTGCCTGCTGTAACCTCAATGGGGAAAGAGAAGTCACCAACATTTTCCCACCATTTTTTTACCACTGCTCCCGCTGCAAGCTTCTTCTCTTGGAGCTTTTGCACATTCTCAGCGGCTACCATCAGGCTTGTGATTGTTGGCAGGGTCTCATTGGTGGTGATGACTTTGAGTTGATTCGTTTTTCCTGCCGGTATCCAGCTATTTTCGTATGAAAAAGCGGTATTGACTTCAAAGCCTTCGAAGGCTGCTGTAAATGTCAATTCATCCAGCATCACAGGAACTTTGTTAGGATTTTTGATGTCGAAGATGTAAGCCATGTTTAAGATAGCGCCTGCCGGTAACTCTTTCCCCGGCTCCTTTTCGTTTTTATATTCAACTCTCGGTTTTACGAAGAAAGGCTGAATGCTTGCGACTTCAACTCTGTCCAGAGTGATCACGGGAGCTTCAAAAGCCAGGCAAGCTGATACAAGAGCCAATGAAATCAACAACGCCGTAGCGAATAAAACTGCCTTCTTTTTCATTTTCCCTCCTTTTGCCACCCTAAGTGGCATGGTTAAGAGAGCCATCGTTTTCTTCGTTTATAATGCTTCACGTCTCGGAAACTTTTTCGACCCCCTACGTCTGTGAGTCCCAAATAGAAATCCCGGATATCGGGGTTCTCTTTTAGTTTTTCCGATGTGTCATCCATTACAATTCGTCCATTTTCCATCACGTACGCGTACGGCGCCACAGTCAGGGCGAGTTTAACGTTCTGTTCCACCAGGAGGATCGGGATCTTTTCTTCTCTGTTGAGCCGTTGAATGATCTCGAAGATTTCTTTGATAAGCAACGGGGCAAGTCCCATCGAAGGTTCATCCAGAAGCATCAGTTTGGGTTGAGCCATCATTGCGCGTCCGATAACACACATCTGTTGCTCACCACCGCTGATAAATCCGGCCAGTAGGTTTCGACGTTCCTTGAGTCGAGGGAAATAGTGATAAACTATTTGAAGCCTTTCCCGAATACCCGTAGGTCTCAAATGCCCCCCAACAATCAGGTTCTCTTCAACAGTCAAGTGCTCGAAGACTCGTCTTCCCTCAATTATCTGGATAATACCCCTCCTGGCTATCTCTTCAGCCGGAAGCTTGTGTATCCTATCACCCAGAAACTCTATGCTACCATCTGTGACTTCGCCCTCTTCATGATTGAGCAAACCTGAAATCGCTTTCAGGGTAGTGCTCTTTCCGGCTCCGTTAGCCCCTAATAGGGCGACTATGCCACCGTGCGGGACCTCTATCGAGACACCTTTGAGGACAAGTATGACTTCGTGGTACCTGACTTCGATGTTGTTAATCTTCAAGATGCTGTTGTTCTCGGCCACAACCGTCTCCCTTTCAAGCCATGCTGACTCACCCGTTTAGGCGTGTCGTCAATTTAGGAGCGCATCGCACTCCCCAATCATGGTTCTACCAACCAAGCCATTTAGGCCATTGTTCTGGAAACTGTTCTTTCATGTTGATTTTTGCGAAAGGAATAATCTTCCCGTCCTTAATTGTGTATAGATTAACCACTGGCGTTGGACGATGGTCCTTATCAGTTATGGTATATGGTCCTGGTACACCAAGAGCATCTTTGGTGTCAAAAGGATACCAGTCTCTCAAGCTTTCCAGAGCAGCTTTCAAGGTGGGCCCATCGAGATTACCCTTCTTGTCCGCAATTTTCAGACCTGCTGCTCCAAGTGATACCTTCAGCCAACCCTGCACAGTGTGCACGTCCCGTTTGTCCATAGGCACTCCAGGATTTACCTTCTTGCAGTATTCCCGAACCTTGTCCATGTATGGAAAATCATCTTCCAGGAAAGCGCAGGGCGCTGGGACTAGTGTGTTCTCTGCAGCTTTGCCGGCCATTCTGACGAGGTTTTTGTCAAGGCCCCAAAGGTTAGTTATGTTATCAGCGTCAAATTTCAGCGCGTAAGAATCCTTAATGGCTGTTGCGACTGACATGGCGGTGTTACCGTGCCACACCACATTAGCGCCTTCCTCTTTTGCCCCCAGGACTTGGCTCTTAGCGTCAAGAGCAGTCAGAGAAACGTCCTGATCTCTCGCGATTTCTATGCCCAGAAGTTTGGCCTGGTCCTTGATTGCCTTTATCGGGGCGCTGGCATATGGAGAGGCAAACATGTAAAAACAGACTAGTTTAGGCTTCTTGCCGGCTTCACGAGCGGCCTTCCATTTGTCACTCTTCTTCCAGACATTTTCATACCAGCCAGTGAGACAGCCCCTAGCGCCGGTTGAATAGTCGGTGCTGTAGACGAAATTATAAGGCGTCTTGGCTGGATCGCACAAGTGACCGGACATGGAGTCGGAGATCGTTACCATTTTGTCTTTATTAACAGTTGGAGAAAGGGCTTCAGTGTCCCCGGTTCCCCACTGCAGCAACAATTTGATCTTATCCTGATCCCTAAATCGTTTGTAGATAGTGATGGCCTCAGGGACTCTGTAACCATAATCGAACAGATGGAGTTTTATCTTCTTCCCGTTTATTCCGCCATTGTCATTGATGTAAGTCACGCACTCCCTCACTCCAAGGGCCGCGTCCTTACCGACATCCGACGTTGCTCCAGTCAGGTCGTTGATCGATCCAACAGAAATCTCTTCCGCGGCAAAAGCCACCGAACAAACCAACGTCAACGCTAATCCGAAAAGAATAATCCGCTTACTCATTCTTAACCTCCGCTTTGTTTTTCATCAGTCGTGAATGAAGTGTTTGCCTGCTAACGTGTCTATCTGTATCAAACACCTCCTTTCGGATAAACAGGTTGCAGGATTCTACTTACCGGTGTACGAAAATGGCCAAAGATTGAAATAGTTTTTTAATTGCCAGTATCTATATGAAAGCCCATTGGGTTCATAGATGAGGAAAAAGATTATTGCCAACCCGAAAGCGGATTCTTTGAAGAAAATTATCTTGGTCGTAACCCAGCCCAATTCTGGATACGAATTCATCAAGAAATCACTAAGCGTAAGAACTGACATCTCAAGCAATTTAAATACCATAACGACAAAAGCTGAACCGAATACAATCCCCTGTATACTGCCTACACCCCCGATGAGAATGATCCCGACCCACAACAGAGAATAGAACCATTCGTAGTTTTCGGGGCTGACAAAAAAGAGTGCGCTTATCCAGAATGCGCCGGCTATTCCTGCGAAAAAGCCTGCCACAAAGAAGGCCAGGAGCTTGTAAACTATGATGTTAACTCCCATAGTCTCGGCGGCGATATCATTATCTCTTATCGCTATCCAAGCCCTACCAATTTTAGATCTGAGCAAATTCCCCATAACTATAAGACAGACTATCACCAGGATGACTGAGAAATAATAGATTTTCTCGTCACTATCGATAACCCAAGGCCCAATTTTTATTACACCCGGGGGCAAGGGAAAGGACTGCTCGCGACCACCTATTTTACTCAACTGCGTAATGACCAGTCGCAACGTTATCCACTGCGCCGCCATCGTTGTCATGATCAGGTAGAAGCCTTTGACTCTGGCGGAGGGTAGGCCGAATAAGACCGACCAAAGACCAGCGGTAAAACCGGCGCAAACAATGCTGATCGGATAGACGAGGCCGGTATCGACCATAAACTGAGGCCATGGAAGAAACAGCACCATCATAGCGCTGGTATATCCTCCGACAGCGACGAACGCAGCGTGTCCCAGGGTGATCTGACCGCAGTAACCTATCAGAAGCTGGACTCCCAAAGCTGCAAGAATGTAATAATTGATCGTATACAGGACGCTCATCCACTGAGCGCCAACAATGTATGGGGCCGCCGCTAGCACGACAACCAACGCAATCATCTTACCCTTTATGAAATTCGTGCGCCACCACTTCTGATCATCAGCGTAGGACTCAAAATAGGTTCCACAAGGTAGATAGCTCATTGGTTAAACCCTTTCTATGCGTTCCCAGCCCCAAAGGCCGTAAGGTTTGAACAGGAGAAAAATTACCATGAAAACGAACGGCGCAACTTCTTTGGAGCCCGGAATAAAGGCCTCTCCGTACCCACCAGCCAGATTCTGCAGGATACCTATCGTTATGCCTCCTACTATGGCCCCCGGCACAGAGTTTAAACCACCGAGCACCACTACAGGCAAAACCAGCAAACCAAGACTGCTGACTGAATAGTTTAGACCATTGATATTTGCCAGTAGTGTCCCTCCAACACCTGCGGCCATAAAAGCGATAGCCCACGCAAGCGCATAAACGAACTTGGCGCTCACGCCCAATGACAAGGCCGCCATTTCATCGTCAGCGCAGGCTTGCATCGACAGTCCCCAGCGAGTGTACTTAAAAAAACATATAAAAACGACCATCAGGATCATGGCCGCAATAAAACTCCAAAGGTAGACAGCGCCGACCGCAATGCCTCCGACCACTATCGGTTCTATTGAAAAAACCCGAGGTAGGAAGACCTGCGTGTCGGTGTCCCAAATCATAAACACCATGCCTTTGAAAAAGAAGGACAGCCCCACTGTCACCATGATGACCGCTAGTATTGGTTGCCCTATCATTTTTCTTAGGAAAATCCGCTCAGTAAGCAACCCCAGGATCAGTCCTACGAAGATCGTGCCGATCAGAGCAAGTATGAATGCGTAATTAATGGGCATAATGGTCACGAACCTTTGATAAAAGGCTAGACAAACGTAACCCCCGATCATGGTCAACTCACCCATGGCAAGGTTTAAGACCCCGGAACACTTGTAAATCAGTACCCACCCCAACGCGACCAGAGCAAAGATTGACCCGAGCATTACACCGGTAACTATCAGTTGAAGAAAGAGTTCCATTTATTTGCTACCTCCTCCTTTAACACTCTGAAGTCGAATGTCGGCTTTGATCTTCGAGACCCTGCCGTCTTCATATGTAATGGTCGTGTCCATGTGCATTATTTCTTTTTCGTCGTACATAGCCTCGATAATTTCTTTGTATCTATCTTCAACAAATGCTCGACGGATCTTCCTGGTTCGAGTCAGTTCGTCGTCATCAGCGTCAAATTCCTTGTAAAGATTGGCGAACCTGTGAATCTTGGCCGCTTCCGGGATGGATTTGTTAACTTCCAAAATGGCCCGCATGATCAAATCGTAGACTTGAGGAATCTGGCCCAATTCAGTGTAACTAGTGTAGTTTATCCCGTGGTCCTCTGCCCACTTTCCAACCGTGTTGTAATCGATACATGTGATTGCGGTCACATACGGCCTTTTGTTACCAACAACTAGAGCCTCTCTGATATAAGGGCTGAATTTCAGCCTGGCCTCAAGAAACTGAGGAGAAAATTTGCGGCCGTCATTCAGGATCATTATGTCTTTGGACCGGTCAAAGACCACCAAATGACCATCATCATCTATGAACCCGGTATCCCCTGAGTAAAGCCATCCATCTATGAGAGCTTTGGCCGTTTCCTCCGGAGCCTTGTAATAACCGACAAAAACTGAGGGACTTTTTGACAGGATCTCGTCATTTTCCCCTATTTTTATTTCCGTATTAGGTATCGGTGTCCCGACAGTATCAAATTTTATGTCACCGTCCCGATGGACAACCGAAATTCCCGCTATTTCCGTTTGGCCATAAATTTGCTTAAGATTAACTCCAATTGCATGGAAAAAACGAAAATGATCAGGTCCCATGGCCGCTCCACCCGTGTAGGCGTGTCGCACATGACTTAGCCCTAGCTGGTCCCGCACCTTGGAAAACATGGTCCATTCGGCCAGTTTCCACAAAAGTTTCCACTGAATTGGCACGGGCTTCTTTTCAAATTTTAACTCGGCGCTATGATACCCGATCTTCATTGCAAGGTTGTAAAGATTACGTTTTAACCAAGTTGCGTCCAAATGCTTGACTTGGACAGTTCTGGTGAACTGTTCATAGAGTCTAGGCGGGGCGAACATCACGTGAGGACCAATTTCCCTCACATTACTCTGAGCGGTTTCAGGCTCTTCAGGGAAGTTGATGGTATAACCGATCTGCAGACCACACGAGATCGACATCATCTGTTCGCCTATCCACGCAAATGGCAAGTAAGAAACGAAATCGTCTTCCGGCACACACGGGTCAACCCTCATGAGATTTTGACCCATTGTGAGCAAGTTGTAATGAGTTAAAAGCGCGCCCTTAGGCAAAGACGTGGTTCCTGAAGTGTAAAAAAGCAGAGCAATGTCGTCGCCTTTCCCTACGGAAACAAAATCGTCAAAAAGACCAGGCTCTTTGGCCATACGTTCTTTGCCGATTCTCATGACCTCTTCAAGGCTTATCAGCATGGGATCGTCGTAATGCCGCATGCCTTTGGGATCGTCCCAAATTATTTTTTTCAATTTTGGGCATTCATCACGTATGGCCAGGGCTTTGTCGACTTCTTCCTGGCCTTCAGCCACGTAAAACTTGGAGTCAGAATGATCAACTATGTACTTTACCTCGTCCATCAGGCAATCCTGGAATAACCAGACCCCAACACCGCCCCCACACATCGCGGCCATTTCAGTCCAAAGGGCTTCAGGTCTGTTGTCACCTATCATGATGACCTTGTCACCTCTCTCAAGTCCAAGCGACACAAGTCCAAGGGTTATTTGCTTCACCTTCTCGAGGTATTGACTCCACGTGACTGGGAGCCAAACACCATATTCCTTCTCCCTCATGGCCACTTTGGAGTCACCGAACTTTTTTGCCTGAGTGACAAAAAGCTTAGGTAAAGTAAGGTCTTTTGTAATTTCGATTTCGCTCTTGAAACCCAGATCATCTGCGGCTGACATACAGATCCTCCACCTCGCCGAGATAGGCCTTAATAACTTCCGGGTTCTCCTGGATTTCCGCCGGCGTGCCATCGGCAATTTTCACGCCAAAATTTAAGGCCATTACACGATCCGACAGGTCCATGACGACTCCCATATCGTGTTCAACCAAAACACATGTTATATTCCAACGCTTGTCTTCATTTATATCTATAATAAAACGAGCCATGTCCTCGACTTCTTCCAGGTTCAAACCGGCTAGAGGCTCGTCCAACAGGATAAGCTCCGGTTTCACAGCCAGGGCCCTCGCTAATTCGATTCTCTTCTGAAGTCCATACGGAAGCATCTCAGTAACTTCATTTCGGACAGCTTCAATTTCGAGAAGGTCTATAATTTCTTCTTCAATAAATTTTCTGGTTTCAATTTCTTCCCGGGATGTTCGTCCCCAGTACAGACATGAACTCAGTAAACCTGATTTCAGATGCAGATGTCGGCCAAGACGAATATTGTCGAGGACCGTCATGCCGCCGAACAGTTCTATTTTTTGAAACGTTCTCGATAGACCCATGGAAGCGCGTCGATGCGGCGAATATTTACTTATATCTACACCTTTGAAGAAAAGTTGGCCCTTCTTAGGATGATACAAGCCGTTAACGCAGTTCATCATGCAGGTCTTGCCCGCGCCGTTAGGGCCTATGATCGAAAAGATCTCTCCCCTATGCACCTGAAAACTGACGTTGGTTAGTGCGGCCACTCCATGGAACGATAGAAAAATGTTCTTCGCCTCAAGTATGACTTCCGACATTCAATATCCCCTTTGCGAATCGCATCAAACAAATTGAGCGTCTTGGCGACGGAACAAACTATTTTGGGTAGCAATAATTTAGCAAAAAAGTACGGATTCCCGTCATGCCTAATCGACGGGGACACCCACCTAAAGATGAGGGTTAGAACTCTACCAAAAATAGCCGTTATGATCAACCTAATGTTGACTTGACGACGCGACGCAATATTTCTCGAATAAAAAAAACAGCTTTGAATTTATAGAGACCGGGAAGAGTGGTTTCCCATGGCTCTGACACGTTGTCAAACTCATGTCATCAAATAAACGCGGACCATGAAACTTCATGAATTCACGACCGGCAGTATTGAAATAAACAGCCACACCACTACTTGATCGACGCTGTAGGGCCTTTGGCCGCAGCGACTGAAAATTTTCATATGATTTGATTGTAGATTAAATCGATGAGTCATTAATGTGTCAATCATGAAGAATATGGAGTTGAAAAGTCAAGACGAAAAATGTTATAGGACTAATGTTTTTGAATTTCATCCTGAACTTTCTTCTAGTTAGACCACTCTTTTTTTTATGTTCGGGTCAAGTCTTTTTTTCGATTTTGTTTACCGTTGGTAAAGTAATGAGGTCTTACAACTCGAACGAATTACTTTTAACTTTTGACAAAGGCAGTTCACTATAATGAACTAATTGCGCCTTTAATTAGGCGGGGATTATCCCCTAGTGCGCAATTAATAACCCGATTAGTCAAGTCTTTGGAAAACCAACATTTCGAAACCAGTGAGAACACCTGCTCAAGCGGGTAAGATTATCCTGCTACATCCTATTGTTGACACCACTTTAGTTACGGAGGAAAGACACATGGCTGAAAATAGCGCCCTCCTAAAAGAGTCACGTGATGGCGTGCTGATTTTGACCATCAATCGGCCCAACGCGTTAAACTGCTTCAACATGCCTCTTCTTGAGACTTTCCAATCAACAATAAACGAAATTGCATTTGACGGCTCAATAAGAGCCGTCGTCATTACAGGATCGACCGAAGGAAAGAACGCTTTTAGCACAGGGGCCGATTTGAAGGAACGCGCAGGTATGACCCCGGATGAGGTCAGATATTATATCCGGACAATTCGTGATTTGTTTACGTCTGTAGAAGAATTCCCTAAACCCGTCATCGCCGCTGTTAATGGTTATGCTTTTGGTGGTGGCCTGGAACTGGCGTTGGCCTGTGACATTAGAATCGCGTCAAGCACTGCCATCGTAGGACTTACCGAAACTTCTCTTGCGATAATTCCCGGGGCAGGTGGCACCCAGCGTCTACCCAGAATTGTGGGAATAGCCAGGGCTAAGGAAATGATTTTCAGGGCAAGGAGAATCACGGCCGAGGAAGGTCTCGAATATGGCCTGTTCCTCGAAGTTATCGAACCCGTAGACCTTATGAAACGGACGTTTGAGATCGCCGGTGAAATTGCAAAGAATGGTCCGGTCGCATTGGCGCAAGCCAAGTACGCCATAAACAAAGGCATAGAAGTCAGTCTCCCTGTTGGACTTGCCATAGAATCCAACGCGTATGCGGTCACTATTCCGACAAAGGATCGAGTAGAGGGCCTAACCGCCTTCAGAGAAAAGAGAAAACCTGTATATACCGGGGAATAAGGGAGGATTACGAATGGGTGTTCACGAACTGAATTATCCAGCAAAAGTTCAGATAAATGACATAACGGTTCGCGACGGGTTCCAGCACGAAGAAATCTGGATTCCTACGGAAGCTAAGCTTTTTTACCTTGAAGAATTGATCCTGTGCGGAATTAAGCATCTGGAAGTAACCAACTTGGGAAACCCATTGTCGATGCCGCAGTTCAAGGACGCGGACGAATTACTCAAGAAACTAAGAAACTCAAAAAAACTTTCGCGTGCCGGAGTAAATTGGGACGACATCACACTCACTGCCATCACCATCAGGGAGAAAGCGGTTGATAGAGCCATCGCCGCGAGAAAGGAAGGATGGGGGCCAGACCGCATACTCATGATGGTTTCAACCGATGAAGAACATCATTTCGCAAACTCCGGAACAACACTTCCGATATATTGGGAAGAAGCCAAACGTTGTATTGAAAAGGCAAAAGATGTCGGAATCAAAATGAACGGAACTGTTTCCACAATATGGGGATCACCTATTTCTGGTCCCACCAAGCTGGAAGACGCCGTCGAGTTTACGAAGCGATGGCTGGATATCGGCGCATATGACATCGAACACGCGGACCATGATGGAAGCGCACCCCCGAATCAGGTCTACAAGTACTATTCAATGATTTTAAATGAAATCCCTGACACGAAGTTACACATCGCTCATTTTCACGTTACACGCGGTTGGGGAACCGCAAATTGCCTAGCCGCATTACAGGCCGGCATAGAGATTTTTGAAGCTACTCTGGGCGGCTTGGGAGGCCAACCGGCCAATTTTCTCGATCGTGTTCCAGTGAGTGGAACTGGCTCATACTACTACAGAGACCCCAACGTAGTGGGTTTGCAGTGCATTGAAGACATGACGGTAATGATGGACGAAATGGGGATTGATACCGGCATTAATGTCGACCGTTTGCTGGACTTGGGGACCATGATGGAAAAGACTATCGGTCGGCGTTTACGTTCAGAGTCGATCTTGAACCGCAGAATTCCCAAACAACCTCGTCTTGAATACAAAAGGAGAGGCCTGAGCGAGTTGAAAAAGAAATTTGGCGAAGCGCCTGGCCAAAACATCCCGGCCTCATGGCCCGAAAAAGCTACTTACAAGCCAAGGGAGGATTAATACATGGAGCCACTTTGGATTCCTTCGGCGGAACGTGTAAAGAATTCGAACATCATGAGTTTCATCAGTAAGGTGAATAAAAAGTATACCCTGTCGATATCAAATTTTCATGAACTTTATCAATGGTCGATCGATTGTCGGGAGAATTTCTGGGAAACCGTTTGGGAGTTTGGCGACATAATTGCGTCCAAGCCTTATGAGAAAGTGCTGGAAGATTCTCCGGAAATGATCGGCGCCAAGTGGTTTCAAGGCGCCAGGCTCAACTTCGCGGAAAATCTTCTCAGATTTAGGGATGAAAATGTGGCGCTAGCATTTAAGGGTGAGGGTTTACCTGTCCGTAAAATAACTTACGCCGAATTGTACGACGCGGTGGCCCGTTTGGCAGCATCCATGAGAGCAGCGGGAGTGACTGTAGGAGACCGAGTCGCAGGATATGTCCCCAATATGACCGAGACCGTAATAGCAATGCTGGCTACCACCAGTGTTGGCGCCATCTGGTCTTCGTGCTCCCCCGATTTTGGTATTAAGGGTGTTCTGGATCGTTTCGGACAGATAGAACCCAAAATACTGTTCACTGCCAATGGCTATTATTATAATGGGAAGAGTCACGATTGTCTGGAAAAGATCGCCGGCATTATTAAGGAATTACCCAGCATTCAAAAGGTCGTGGTTTTCCCTTATACCCAGAAAAGTCCAGATGTAAGCGCGATTCCAAACGCAATCCTCCTTGAAGATTTCATGTCAAAGGAAAAGGGATTGTCGATAATATTCGAACAACTCCCGTTTGATCATCCGCTTTACATCATGTATTCATCCGGCACCACTGGCCTTCCAAAATGCATGGTTCACGGAGCCGGCGGGACCCTGATCCAGCATCTCAAAGAGCATTTGTTACATTGCGATCTTAAACGTGAGGACAATACATATTACTTTACCACCTGCGGCTGGATGATGTGGAACTGGCTTGTGAGCGCCCTTGCGGTGGGAGCCACAGTGATCCTTTTTGACGGTTCCCCCTTCTATCCGGACCCAGGCGCAATCTTCAAGCTGGCTGAAGAAGAAAAGATGACTATCTTCGGGACCAGCGCAAGATATATATCCGGTATTGAAAAAGCCGGGCTGAAACCGAAAGAACAATATGATCTTTCGGCACTTAAGTTGATGTGCTCAACAGGCTCACCCCTGGCGGAAGAAAGTTTCCGCTACGTTTATCGGGACATAAAGGAAGATATCGATTTGGCTTCTATATCCGGCGGGACTGACATCGTTTCGTGTTTCGCCCTCGGTTGTCCGATACTGCCTGTATATGAAGGGGAATTGCAGTGCCGCGGTTTGGGCATGAAAATTCAGGCATTCGATGGTTACGGCAAACCGGTACTGGGGCAGCAGGGGGAATTGGTCTGCACAGCGTCATTTCCGTCCATGCCTATATGTTTTTGGAAAGACAGCGATCAGAAGAAATATCGTTCGGCCTATTTTTCAGTCTTTCCCAAGGTATGGCATCATGGTGATTATGTGGAGATAACAGAACATGGCGGAGTCAAGATTTACGGCCGATCCGACGCTACGCTGAATCCTTCCGGCGTCAGAATAGGCACCGCTGAAATATACAGACAGGTGGAATCTCTGGATGAAATTGCTGATAGCATTGTCGTAGGTCAGGATTGGGAGAACGATGTCAGAGTGCTGCTGTTTGTTAAGACCGCTGCAGGCGTGGTTTTGGATGAAGCGCTAAAACAGAAAATAAAGAAAACCATTAGGCAGAACACAACACCGAGACACGTGCCGGCGCTTATACTACCAATCGAGGACATCCCCGTCACTTTGAACGGGAAAAAGGTTGAACTTGCAGTAAGAAACATAATCGAAGGGAAACCCGTCACCAATAAAGACGCGTTAGCCAACCCTGGGATCCTGGATCAATTCTTGAACTTTCCGGAACTCAAGGTCTAGTAGAGCTTCTTATATTTATTCGGGCCTGTAGCGATTTAAGTCGCCTCAGGCCCGTTTGTCCTCCATCGCCTCCCGGATGCCTTGGTGTGGGAAGTATTTTGGTGAGGCGAGAGTCCAATCTTGTCCTATTCGATTAGTACCCCTAGACAAACCCTTTCATGCCTAAGTCTTCATAACTTCAGTTGATATACTAAGGGTAATCTGATAGAGACGACTGTAGTCCCACCTGACGAAATGAGCGAGACCAGCCATTAGGACTGATTTTCAACAGGCTGAATCTTAAAAGACCACTAGGGCTGACCTCATCCAAAGGAGGCTGAATTGCATGCCAATAAGGTAATTCAAGCAACCCTCAGACTCGATTACGACCAATCACAGGTATCCATCCTTACGTCCTTCGTCGAAAACGCTGCAACCTGTTATGGACTGGAGCCTTCGGATGCGCTGGATCTCACGTTAGCGTCGGAAGAGATTTTTGTCTACCTGTGTTCTTTGGCTAGCCAGAAAGAACAGATTGAATTGAGGTGTCGTCACGGAGGGTATTTTGTAGAACTTGAGTTTGACTTCCATGCAGGTAATTTTGATCTCGGAGCATTCAATCTTACAGCGTCACAAATAATCGACACCACAAGCGCTCAACCTGAAACAGGTCTGCTTATCGCTTCCCGATTAGTCGATAAGTTTTCCTTTTTCAAACACGATCATTTTTCCCAGCTTGTTTTAAGGAAGGAGAAATCGTACCCCATTGATCAGTCCGCTCCATTTCCGCTCGTAAAAACGCTGAAAGATTTTCTGATCAGGGAACCGGAACCCGAGGAACTCAAGCTGTTGGTTCGCCATGTGCGCAATGAATATGATCCGTGCGTTATTCCTCTGAGCTTTCAGACTCCCGGTAAGATTGCAGACATGGTGCAATATGGGGTATCCAGAGTTGCGATTGTTGTAGACAAATCCGGCGCCATCGGAGGTGGCATCCTCTGGTGGTGGCAAAACGCTAAACTGGTTGAATTTTGGGGCCCCTATTCGTTTGGCGAACCGGAAAGTCGAGTAATTTCCTCAGGGTTAGTCGAGTACATGATATCTTCAATAGCTCGCACCACGGTTGTCGGGCTAATAACCATTTCTCCCAGTCCTAAATTACCGCTGGAATATTTCGAACCTTTTGGGAATCTCAACATGATCGCGCCAGATCGGGATATTTGCAGATCTACCTGTTATTACAGACATATGCAGGAAGATTCTGGTTCTTCTGTTTGGGCGCATCAATTAGTCAAAGATTTTCTTACCACAGAATACGAGCAGCATGTTTTTGCCCGTCAAATCCGGATTGTAACTAACGAGGGAGAAAATGTCTCGCTGACATCCGTAATAGCGACGGACATAGACAAAGGAAGGGCAAAAGCGACTCTGAAGCCCATCTGGTGGGGCAAGGATGATTCAAAGCTTATTCAGACTTACATTAAAGCATTATTGAAAGAAGGCTTATTTAACATTTTTTTCGAAATGGATTTGGGCCATTCATGGCAGTGTTATTTTACTCCGGCTTTGTTGGAGTCACATTTTGAACCATGTCTTGTTTTGCCATATGGCGGAACTGGCGACATATTGATGTTCCAGTATGCAGGGGAAATTATTATTTGATGACACGGTGTTCCATAGAAAAATTGATGCCCGAGTACATCAAGAATTTCGAGGCATATACCCCTAGCAAACCGGACGCGGAATTGGCGAAAATATACAACTGTAAAAAAATCTATAGGCTCAACAACAATGAAAATTGTCTTGGCCCGCCTTCCAAAGCGATCGAAGTCATCCGGAGATTTGACCCAAAACGAGCTGCGGTTTATCCAAGCGGGGATAGTTATTACCTCCGCCTCAAGCTTGGGAAGAAGTTTCACAAAGACCCAAACCAGTTTTTAGTTGGAAACGGAGCGAATGAGGTTATAGGGTTCACATTGAAAGCGTTCTGTGAACAGGGTGATAATATAATCACCGCTGACAAAACATTTGCTGTTTATGAATGGACAGCCGTTTTTTCTGGAATAGAAGCCCGTTTAGCCCCACTCAAGGATTTCGACCTTGATGACGAAGGTATGCTGGAGCTTATGGACGATCGAACCAAGATCATTTTTATCTGTAACCCTAATAATCCTACCGGGACTTACTGGAATTCACAAAAGCTAAGGCAATTTATCAAGAGGGTCAACAATAGAGCAGTGATTGTAGTTGATGAGGCTTATCAGGAATTTGTGGAAAAAGAAGACTACCCTGACTCTATGTCTCTAATAGACAAATATCCAAATCTCGTGACGTTCCGAACGTTTTCCAAGATGTACGGACTTGCCGGACTCCGGATCGGGTACCTCGTTGGAAACCTGCAAATAGTAGACATAATCCGCAGAACGTGTATCGTATATTCGGTGAATACTTTGGCTCAGGATGCTGCCGTGGTGGCGCTTGACGACGATGAGCATGTTATGGTCACTCGACGCCTTGTTAAGGAGGGTAAGGCTTTTTTAGCGGCTGAACTTTCAAAAATTGGCTTGCCTTACCAATGCGGCGAAGGAAATTACGCGATGATAAGGTTACCGATTGATGATGGTCTAGCATACCGCAAACTTATGACTTTAGGTGTAATGGTTCGGGCCATGACTGGATTCCGATTTCCCAACTATATTCGAGTAACAATTTCCTGTCCTGAAGCCATGCAGGCTCTAATAGACGGTCTGGTAAAAATCCTTTAATTCTTAACAGAGGCTCGACAGTCCCTGTATGAAGTCTACCCAAATAAACATCGGCTCAACCTTATGTAGGCCAGACGCTCTGTTAAAGGTTTCTGGCACGGCAAAATTCGCTGTTGATTATTACGGACAAGATTACATTTGGGCGGGAGTTAAACGAGCCAGTATTCCCCACGGAACGCTAAAAAATGTTGATTGCTCGAAAGCTTTAAAAGTTCCAGGCGTTTTGACGGTCCTTACTCACAAGGACATCCATGGTACAAACAGACAGGGGGTCGTCAAGAAAGATCAGCCAGTCCTGGTAGATGACAAAATTCGCCACTGCGGAGACGCGGTCGCGCTCGTCCTGGCTGAAACAAAATCTGCGCTTGCTGAAGGGCTTGTCGCTGTGCGAACTGACACGAAAGAATTGCAGCCTGTAAAAGACGTCATGTCCGCATTGAAACCCGGATCTCCCTTGGTCCATGAAAATAACGCGAAAGGCAATATTCTTTTAGCCGGCGAAATAGCAGTAGGCAAAAGCCTTGCGGCGCTAAAGGAGTGTGATGTTGTCGTAGAAGCAAGATTTGAAACCCAGCGTCAGGAACATGCATATTTAGAGACTGAAAATGGATGGGCGAGGCTCGACGACAAAGGAAGAATCGAGATTGTCTGTTCTACTCAAACCCCATTCCGAGACCGTATTGAGGTCGCGGAAGCGCTGGGAATGGACCCCGAAAATATCCGGATAATAGTTCCTAATGTCGGGGGCGCATTCGGAGGTAAGGATGGAATCACTGTCCAGTCACTTCTGGCGCTTGCCGCTCAACATTCTAATGGCCGCCCTGTCAAGATGTGGTGGGATCGGGAAGAATCGTTTCTGGCAAGCGCAAAGCGTCATCCCTGCATGATGGCTTATCGCCTGGGGGCAAAGCTGGATGGAACACTCCACTTTCTGGATGTTGATATTATTCTGGACACAGGGCCATATGATCATCTTGGTGGAGTTGTGCTGGCGCTGGCCATGGAACACTCCGGAGGACCTTACCGAATTCCTAACGGGTTAATCAGGGGAAGATGCGTTTACACAAACAATCCTGTTGGCGGCGCTTTCAGAGGATTTGGCGTAACGCAGGTAACCTCGGCTATAGAAAGGGCCATGGACCTGCTTGCTGAAAAAATGGGAATGGATCGTCTAGAACTCAGATTAAAGAATGCATTGAAAGCTGGAGACAGGAATTTCGTCGGTAAAACCCTTACAACATCAACTGGAATCATAGAATGCCTGGAAACTTTATCTAGGCATAAACTCTGGAAACAGAAGTCATCCTGGAAATGTGGAGTTCCGCCTTTCAAGAGAAGGGGAATAGGGATCTCAGCTACGATGCACGCGTCTGGATATGGTCCCGTGGTTCCGGATTATGCTAACGCCAAGCTGGAATTAACAACGCGCGGAAGTTTCAGAATTTATTGCGGTGTCGTAGACATGGGACAGGGCAACACGACCGCCAATATTCAAATTGTGGGAAGTTTACTTAACCAACCAATAGAGAAAATGGAGGTTGTTTTACCTGACACGGATAAAACCCTTCCTAGCGGGTCTGCTTCTGCCAGTCGTTGTACCTATACTTTTGGAAACGCTTTAATCTCAGGCGCGAAAATCATGCAGGAAAGGCTTTGCCAAAAGGCCGCCGATCTGATGATGATAAAAGATTCGAACGAATTTTCGATGATTCCAGGCGCTATAAGACATCTGCCTACCAATAGAGAGATCCGACTTGAAACTATCGCCAGAATCATGGACTCAAGCGAAAAGACCGTTACAGCTTATTTCAGGGCCCCGGTAGCAACTGACTCGGTAACGGACGATAAAAATCTGAGACTTCATGGGATACCCCACAATCTCTTTTCATACTCGGCCAACCTAGCCTATGTAGAGGTAGACGAGATCACTGGAAAAGTAGCGGTTGCTGATTACCTCACAGTGAGTGACTGCGGGAATGTCATGAATCCACAGATATATGAGCAACAAATCCAGGGAGGAGTATGCCAGGGGCTGGGGTTAGCCCTTTACGAAGATTTCGAAACTCTAGACGGACGGATCATTACGAAGGACTTTTCGACTTATCTGGCCCCAACAAGCATGGATATTCCCGACATTCAATCCGTTGCGCTCGGCATTCATGAACCTACTGGCCCTTTTGGAGCCAAAGGCATCGGAGAAATATCTACAAATGGACCTCTTCCTACAATAGCAAACGCGATTTTCGACGCGACTGGGTACATGTTTGATAAATCTCCCATCACGCCGGAAGCAATTTTGGACGCTTTGAACATAAATTTATCGGGGTGATTTCCAATTTGTTAATTTCATTTGAACTCAACGGCAAAGAAATCCACATTGAAGCCCAACCTGATAGACGAGTGATCGATCTGCTGAGGGAAGATTTGGGACTCACGGGTCCCAAGGAATCGTGCGGTCGGGGAGACTGCGGTTCCTGTTCCATTCTTGTTGACGGCTTTGTCCGGCTATCGTGCCTAATGCTTGCAGTTCAGTTGAATGGTCGCAAGATAGTAACTATTGAGGGGTTGTATGGACCTAAAGGCCTACTTCATCCGGTTCAGGACCTGTTTGTGGAACTTGGGGCGTTGCAATGCGGTTTTTGCACACCTGGGATGATAATGACCATAATTGATTTGTTGAATTCAAATCCCAGGCCTTCCAGGGATGAGATCAGAGAAGCAATTTCAGGGAATATCTGCCGATGCGGGGCGTATCAAAAAATCCTCGACGCAGTAGAGACAATTTCCGAGAGAGTATCTCAGCGTTAAAATGTCTAAAGTATTTATGCCTGCACAACCTGATGAATTATGGGGTATTCTGGACGAAAATCCCGAAGCAGTTGTGTATGCTGGCGGAACTGATCTTCTGGTTAGACTTCGTTCCCGGTTTACAAAACCTGATTGTTTGGTTTGTCTTGAACGTCTCGACGATTTAAAAGGTGTCAAAGCCGATGATGATGACATATTCATAGGAGCTTTGACTACTCACCGAGAGATGCTAAATGACCCTATCATTCAGAAAGATCTTCATATTCTGACTCATGCTCTAAAGCAGCTTGGATCGCCTCCCATCAGGAACATGGGAACACTGGGTGGAAACATAGTGACCGCATCACCGGCAGGCGACACACTTGCTCCTCTTTACATATTGAACGCTCAGTTGGAGATCGGTTCGAGGAATTCGACTCGTCGGGCGCCGATAGAATCCTTCATATTGGGTCCCGGTAAAGTTGACCTCGCCCATGGCGAAATCTTGTCCAGGGTCGTTGTCAGGAAAGTTCCCAAATTTGAGGTTCATCATTACGAAAAAGTTGGAAAACGTAACGCTTTGGCATGTTCTGTTGTTAGCATGGCTACGCTGATGAATGTTTCATCCAACAACCTTATATCAAATATACGACTTGCTTGGGGAAGCGTAGGGCCCACGGTATTGAGATTCGGAGACATAGAGCATTTTCTAGTGGGCAAACCACTGACTGTCGAAGGCCTCTCTGAGGCTATCAATATGATACAGGAATTAGTTAAACCCATAGACGACATACGAGCAACCGCCTGTTATCGACGCGAGGTCGCTGGGCGGCTTCTTCTACGCTTACTAAAATACTCAGTATGAAAGCTCTGGTTTACGAGAGTTTGGCGCCACAACCCTAGCGCTTTTCAGGAATCACTTCTTTATGACCCAACCGAAAGGCCTCTTAAACCGGGAATTCGTAGCTTTAAACGGAATAGCTTTTTTCACCTATTGCAATCTCGCAATTTTTTTTGAATTCCATGATTATTTGTCAACTCTCCCTATACCCTCCATGTCGATAGGGTTCCTTATAGCCGCATTTTCCCTCACAGCATTGACTGTACGGCCCATAGTAAGTCCATTGATTACTGTTCAAAATTCAAGAAAATGGATGTTCACAAGTTGTTGTTTCTTGATTGCTTCATTAACTCTCTATAATTTTGCTACCGGTTTTTGGAGTATGACCATCACACGTGTGATCCATGGAGCCGCATACGTTGTATTGGGAACATCCGCTACTACCAAGCTTGTGTCTGTTATCCCCAAGGATAAGAGCGCCCAGGCTTTCGGACTTTTGTCTGTCATTTCTCTCTTGCCGTTTGCCTTAATTCCACCATTACTGAAACCATTGACAGGCTATTTTGCCGGATTTGACGGAGTGATAAATGTCTCAGCCGCATTGATGTTGATTAATTTATCTCTAATTGCTTTGTTAAAAGCTCCCCGGACGGCAGATTTAGATGAAGAAAGCCCATTAAGCATCAGTGAAATTGTCGTAAATCTTAGGGATCAACGAATCTGGTCGCTACTTGCCATAAACCTAATCGTGTGGACATCCTTCACTTCAATCTTTTTTTATCTAAAAGGTTTCGGTGAGAAAATTGGGATTTCTAATCCCGGTTATTTTTTTACAGTTTCAACCTTTACCGAAATGGCGGTAAGGGTTTTTGCCGGCCATTTGTTTGACAAAATCAATAAAAAAATCTCGCTTGTGGTATCACTTATTTTGCTAATATTTGGCTACATGTTGATAGGGATTGTGACTAACCCTATTGGTTTTTATAGTCTCGGACTGGTCTTGGGTTTGGGATGGGGTATAATTCTGCCAATAATAAACGGATTCCTCTTCGATGTTTCCGCACCGAAATGTAGAGGCTTGAACGCTAATCTTGCAACAGAAATGTTTCAGGCAGGTTTTACACTCGGGCCGTTTTTGGGCGGTCTAGTTTTGTTTGGTTATGGGTACTTGCCTCTATTTGTGCTGAGTGGTCTGGTATTGGTAACAGGAATCCCGTTAACATTGCTTTCGACCAAGGAGAATTCGATAACTGGAAAGAAATTATGAATAACCTAAGCCAACATCCAGAATCAGACATAAAGTTAGACCAACTCAGGCCAGAAGACGCATCTGGGGTAGTCGAATGCTTCAAGGCCGTCTATGGTGATAGTTATCCCATCAAGATATTTTATGACGCCCAAGGCTTGGTGCGAGCTAACCGGGAAGCAGAATATCTGACAATTGTAGCTAAAACAGCTACAGGTAATATTGTTGGCGTTGGCAACTTCTTCCGGTCCGCTCCTTACAGACGCCTCTACGAAGCGGGGGCCGGATTGGTGATCAAAGAATTCAGGAATCTCCATATCAATAAAAAGATATGGCAATTCGGCTACAATGAGTGGGCGCCTAAGCAGAGGTCCCTGGATGCGATCTTTGGTGAGGCTGTCTGCAATCATTTGATCATGCAAAAAGCTATTGATTTTTTTCAGTTTTTCGAGACAGGATTAGAGGTTGCTTTGATGCCTGCTGAAGCATACAGCAAGGAGCGTTTGAATTCCGGAAGAGTAGCGTCCCTGATAGTTTTCAGAACATACAGACCGTTTCGGCATGAAGTATTCGTTCCCTCGGTCTACAAGGATCAATTGGATTTCATCTATTCCAAACTGGATGATCAAAGGGATTTTCATTTCTCTAGCGAGGATTTGCCTTCAGGACAAAGAACTTCCTTTGAATCAAACGTATTCGAGTTTGCCCAGGTTGGCCGAATATTTGTTCAGAAATTAGGGGCAGATTTTGAAATAGGCTTGGTTGAGCAGGAAAAGAAATTTGTTGATTCAAATGCCGAGATCATGCAGGTTTGGCTGAATCTTGGCGACAAGAGTGTTGGACAGGCAGTCGACATCTGCAGGAATAATGGATACTTCTTTGGAGGACTCGCTCCGCGATGGTTCAACCATGACGGATTCTTGATGCAGAAAGTACTAACAGACCCATGTTTTGATGGAATCCAGTTGTATTCAGACAGGGCAATAGAAATCTTCAGGATGATCAAGGAAGATTGGAAAAAGAACTCGTAAATTATCTGAGACTGGAGCCAAGTGACTTGTAATCCATTCCAGTGGAAATCTATTCTAAATCTCGTTTGAAAAGAAATTGGAAACTCTGAAATTACCGGCCAGGATAAGTTATATGAACGAAGTTGTCTCATTTGCGGCGCAATGTGCTAGAATTCACGGTCTTTCGGAGGAGAGGGTCTCGGTGGTTCAGTTAGTTGTAGAAGAAGCTTTTGTCAATGTGTGCTCGTATGCGTACGACAACGAACCTGGCCGGTTTGAAATAAATTGTATAACCGACCAGCGCCCAGAGGGATTAACAATAGAAATTTGGGATGACGGAAAACCTTTTAATCCTCTGTCATATGCTCTAAGCCATGACCAGACCGTGGACACTTCTCAAAGAAGAGTCGGTGGACTTGGAATTCTCTTGATGCGCCAAATGACCGATAATATTGCCTACGATCGTTTGAGAGACTCAAACCGCGTTCGCCTCACATTTTACAAAGAATGAAGCGATCAAGCATTTTATCGGTATGAGGAAAAAATAAAGAATAGCCATGACATAGCGGATAACACCCACACTCCACTCGGGATTTCCTTATATTGACCAGCAAACATTTTGTTTTAGTCACGGTCAATTTGGCCCCATCTTCCCCATTAAGGGCCACCATTTTTACCGCAGGGTTAACCGTTCTATTGACTTTTAATGGTATTTCTCGCTTGGATGTAATGAAGGACCATAATTGTAATGTCATCAGACTGCGAAACGAATTCACAAAACTGATCTATTTCTTTCAAGACCGTTTGAGCAATAGATTTGGCATCAAGGTTCCGATTACGGTTTACTATCTCAATAAGATATTCTTCGGAAAAGACGTTGCCTTCTTTATTGAAGGCTTCAGTTACACCGTCTGTGTATATGAGTAACCTTCCATCAGGAACTAGAGTAGCTTTTCCGATAGCGAAATTGGCGGGATCGAGGATACCGAGAAGTGGACCCCCAACAGTTTCAAGCAATTGAACTTCCCCGTTTTCCGTCCATATAAGGGGCGGGTTATGGCCAGCGTTGGCATAAACAAATTCACCGCTTTTAAGGTCCAAAACTCCAAGAAAGACCGTTACAAATGTACATGTATCGTTATTCCTGGCCAACAAGCTATTTACCTTTTCCAGGCTCATGGATATTTGCGTATCCACACCAGTTGACGCCTCAATCAAATATTTTGTGACAGCCATAAAGAGAGCGGCAGGGACACCTTTTCCGGAAACGTCACCTACTGAAATACAAAGGTGATCTTCATCGAGGAGGAAGAAATCGAAGAAATCTCCACCAATTTCTCTGGCAGGACGCATTAGAGCGTAAATATCAAAATCTTCCCGATCAGGAAAAGGAGGAAATATTGAGGGAAGCATGCTTTTCTGGATTTCCGAAGCGATCCTCAATTCGCTTTCGATTCTTTCATTACTTACAGTGGCTAGCGTTAAATCTGACATATATTTTTTAAGCGCCTGCGCCATGTCAATAAAAGAGCGCGCCAATTTTCCAACTTCGTCCATCCTGTTTTTCTCTACAAAATCTATATCAAAATCGCCCTCGCCGACT
>JARLHM010000067.1 GCA_031292235.1 Syntrophaceae bacterium
CCGACTGAACACTTATTCTTTGCCATAGATCATTTCAATCAACTCAGCACCTGTTGAAACCAAAAAATCCCTAACGGAGCGCATCTAAGATTACCTGTTCGTTTTCTTCCTTCTCAAAAGCAGTCGGATAGAGAGATACGGGAACAGGAAAAACAAAATGTTGCAGATTTTGACAAAAGCTATTCCGAAATAGCTCATCAAATCGTAGTCATGCCTACTTACTTCGAACCATTTTGAGGTAATCTTGTAACCCCAGTCTCCACCCACCAAATAGAAAATGAACCAGAAAATCAACAAGGCGTAGGTCAAGAGGAAACAAGTGCCAAAGATAGCAGATAGACTTTCCAGCAGATTATCAAGTTCATCTTTATGCATGACCGACCTCCTTTCAGCTTCGTATGATGAAGTGTACTCCTTTGTCTAGACAAAAATCGGTCTTTGGTCGCTGTTACCACGTCAAGTGGAAAATATATCGTAAGGAAGGCTGGTTAGGTGTATGTTGAGAGAGAGAACCATTCCATTTGGTCTCTAAAGGAGTCTGAATCATGTCAGAACAAGAGAAACAGATTTATAGCCCGTTGGTTGAGTCCACTGGAATTGAAACTGAAATAGACCTTCCAAGCGTAATTGGCGATGAATGGGCAGACCCTGAAGAATTTCTGGATGACTTTTACTCAGATAATGTTGAGGCTGATATAAAAGCAAGGAAACACTTTTAATCTCCATTATTTTGACCGACCCGGTTCTAAATGTACTGTTTCAGACTGCCCGACGTCAATTACACTTGTGCATGTTGATAGTTAATTCTCTGGTCCTGATGTTGGACCAAGCGCCTTGGAATCCTCCTCTGTCATTTTCCGAACCTGGTTTTGGTTGAGGGCCTTTTCTGTTCTGTAACTGGGGCCGGTAAGCTCCAATATTACGCAGTGGTGGACTAATCGATCTATGGCCGCAGCGGTTGTCATGGGGTCCTTAAATATTTTGTCCCATTGAGAGAAGACAAGATTGGAAGTGATTAGCACGCTTCTACGCTCGTACCTCTCAGCCAGGAATGTGAAAAGCACTTCCATCTCTTCCTGTTGTTGTTGCACATAGCCGATGTCATCTATAATGACGGCCTCAAAACGATCCAGACGTCGCATTTCCTTCTCAAGTTTCAGTTCCCGCTTTGCCGCAAGTAGGTTTTGGACCAGTCGGTAGGCGGGAGTGAACATTACGGTATGGCCTCTTAAAATGAGTTCATGGCCTATAGCTGAAACGAGATGGGTCTTTCCTCGTCCAGGCAGACCAAAGGCCAGTATATTTTCAGATCGTTTCAGGAAGTGACCTTCTAGCAGGGCTGGTAATTGTCGTTGGATTTTGGACGGGAACAAGGACATGTCCAAACTCGCCAGGGTCTTCCCCGTCGGTAGTTGGGAACATTTTAAAAGACGCTCTATTTTCCTAACCCTTCTTCCTTCAATCTCCAACTCCAGTAGGTCCCTCAGGTATCGGGTAAGGCCCCAACCTTCGCTCTCAGCCTGATCGGCCATTTCCTGATGATGTCTGGCGCAAGACGGCAAATTCAACGAGCGAAACAGTAATGACAGACTTTCCTGTGTCATGACGCCACCTCATGAGGATAGACAAGCAAAGCGTCGTAACACGACAGATCCACCTTGAATGAAGCCATATTCGGTCGTTCAAGACGATTTCCCGAGTCCATAAGGGACTTGACCTGTTCCATGCTTTTAATAGATCCGGTTTCCCGGATAAGCTCAATCGCGGCTTCTACTTCGGATTCCAGGGTAGACGCCGCCAAATGAAGGATACGAAGGTATTCCAGACTCGCCCTACGATCATCATACGCCTCGCATAGAGCGTCATAACACTTGCGAAACGTAGGACTCGGAAACATGTCTTCCCTATATTTGAAAAGCCTAAAGGCCCCTGGTTTACGAACTAAAGACCAGATGACATGGCGATAGTTTATCCTGTGTCCATGTCGGCCTAAAAGCCTATCAACGCTTAGCTGAAGTTCTCCGGCGTAATATACTTCAATGCGATCGTCATATATCCTGACCCTGACTGTCTCTCCTATGAGCCGGGACGGGACCGAATAAACGTTGTATTTTACCCTTATAACGCTACGTGAATTTACCCTAACGTCGTGTTCAGTAAACTCAGGGACACGTTCGTTCAATACAGGTCTCATTACAGCCAACTCTTCATTCAATCTGCGGGTCCTGAGTCGATTGGCTTTTTCTATAACTGCGCTTAACCATGACTCGTATTGAGAGAGACTTTCAAAGTCGTTTGAACCTCGTAAAAGGAGATGCTGTTTCAGTCTGCGTTTTAGCGCCCCGTTGAGCGCCTCTACATCCCCATTCTGGTTTTTTGCCCCAATCATAATAGTACGGGGCTTCATTCCCAAATGTTGGATAAATTGCTCATACTCGGTGTTAAAAGCCCTTTTCCTACTAGTGATATTGTGAGTGGCCGCAGTGGAGTTATCTGTCTGATGATACTCTGGCGCTTTCCCCAAACGAAAAATGGCCTCCTGTACACCCCTTTTAATCGCGGATAATGACTCGGAACGGCATATCGTGGCCCACTGCCAGTTAGAATATGGTAGAACCACATTGCAAAGCATGTGGGCAAAAGGTTCTCCCACTATGGTTATCCCAAGCTTCGTGGCCCATGTGAAATCCGTCTGAATAGCCTCACCAGGCAGGTGTTTCTGAGCGAAAAAGACCGGCTTTTCTGGTCCTTCACTCGCACGCCATCGCTTCAACTTTCTCTGGAAAGTTCGAAGTTGACCCAAATGATATCGATCAGGACTCTTCTCCAAAAGAGTCTCGAATAGAGCTTTGGCTTCAAGCTCAGGAGCAGCTCTCAAACGCTCGACAATCTCTTCCCACTCACTGTCAAAAGGATCTGATCTAGTCCGCCATGTTCTCGGTTCTGTCAGTTCCGAGGGCAGCTTCTCAATTTTTACATACTTGGCCGCGGTGTTACGGCTCATCCCAGATCGTAAAGCTGAATCTCCAATTTTGCCTGTCTTGCGAATCTCCTTCATTAGTTTCCTCACCTGAGCGTCAGTCGTCTGCAAAACAATGCCCCCTTCCAACAAATTATGGACATCTCTAACAGACAACTACTCCCCGAAAGATGCACAAGTGTAATTGTCGTTGACGCTCAAGTCTAATTGTCGCTGAACAAGTGGCCCTAAAATGGTTTCAGAAGGCCGCTGTTCATGGCTTGGCCGCTGCACAACGCAATATCGGATTCATGTATGAAAATGGTGACGGCGTCGGTCAAGACATCGCAAAAGCCCTGAAATGGTTTAAGAAAGCTGCTGATCAAGGGGATGTAGAAGCCCAATACTGGATCGGTATGATGTATTACAACGGTCTAGGCGTTGCTCAAAATTATGCAGTGGCTTTTAAGTGGTTTAGGAAAGCCGCTGATCAAGGCAATTTCGCAGCGGAGCGCCTTCTCGAAAGTATCCAATAGGTATCGTTTGGCCGTTAGAATCAGAAGCACGGAAGATTTGTAAAACATCCTACGCAATAGGCTTTCAAACCTACGTTTTGATTTAGCGTTACAAGCTTCATGCCTTCCGCCAAGACCGGTCAGAATCGCCTAGCCTTTCTCTCAATAAGGTGTAACGATTCTGTGGCTTGTCGTTCTTGACGGCAATCGCCATTGCTTTCTTGCTCCCGACAACGATAACCAGCCTCTTGCCTCTTGTGACGGCTGTATACAATAGATTGCGCTGCAACAGGACGTAATGCTGAGTCAACAAAGGTATCACAACGCACGGATACTCGGAACCCTGGGATTTATGGATCGAAATAGCATAAGCCAGCACAATCTCATCTAAGTCCGAATAATCATAGGTTACGGCCCTTCCATCGAAGAGTATTGTGACTTCCTGATTTACTGTATCAATCTTTGAAATTCGACCGATGTCGCCGTTAAATACATCCTTGTCGTAGTTATTCCTGATCTGCATGACTTTGTCATTGACCCTGAAACTCCGACCGCCCCGCATTATTCCGTCTTCTCGTGGATTGAGAGCCTTCTGGAACTCCACATTAAGATTAGAAGTACCGACTGTCCCCCGATTCATTGGGGTAAGGATCTGAACGTCGTCAAGCGGATCAAATCCAAAGGCGTTTTGAATCCTAATACAAACGAGCTTCACTATCGTTTCGAATGCTTCTTCCGGTTCGTTCTTTTCTATGAAGTAAAAGTCGTGATTGGCATCCTCAGCATTGTCCAGACTTGGCATGACACCGCTGTTTATGAGATGCGCATTGACGATGATATCGCTGTCTTGGGCCTGACGAAAAATTTCAGTAAGTCCCACAACCTGGACCGCATTGGATCCCATAATGTCTTGCAGGACGTTCCCTGGACCTACCGATGGCAGTTGATTGACGTCACCTATTAATATCAGTATCGCATGCAAAGGTACGGCCTTTAGAAGGTGATACATCAAGACGGTGTCTATCATGGAGGATTCATCAACTATCATGAGATCACATATTAACGGATGTTTTTCATCCCTTTGAAACCCTCCTTTGCGAGGGCTGAATTCAAGCATTCGATGTATGGTCTTCGCTTCACGACCGGTCGCTTCGCTCATTCTCTTAGCCGCTCTCCCTGTTGGCGCAGCCAGGAGAACCTTAACTCCAAGTCGTTCGAAAATTGTCATGATGGCCCTGATTATAGTGGTCTTTCCTGTCCCAGGTCCACCGGTAACGACCATGATCTTGCTATCAAGAGCGACCTTTACCGCTTCAACCTGGTTTGGGGCAAGGGACAGTGAAATCTCGCGCTGTACCCATTGAATGGCCTTTTCCGCATCTACCTTCCTTCTGGAATATGGTGTCCTGAGTAGAGAGTTCATCCTATAAGCGATACCGGTTTCACATGCGTAAAATGTAGAAAGGTAAACAGCCGAAGTCCCTTTAGTAGATGCCGTGTCTCGCTCGGGAAGGTTTTCGATCACTATCATTTTTTCCGAATACAGGTTTTCCAGCGCCTGTGATATCGGTCCCCGGTCAACCCCAAGAATTTCCATGCACTTTTCTATGAGAGACTCATAGGGGTAATAGACATGTCCCGCATCGGCCACCTGCCCCAAAACGTAAATGGCACCCGCCTGAACACGTACCGGGGAATCCTGTTGAAAGCCAAGATTCTCAGCTATCCTGTCTGCGGTAACAAACCAAATCCCGAAGATGTCCATAGCTAGGCGATAGGGGTTCTCCTTGACCACTTCTATGGACTGGCTCCTGTATTGTTTGTAAATCTTTGCGGCGTATCCAGCGCTGACGCCGTGTCCCTGTAAGAAAACCATGACCTCACGAATGTTCTTCTGGTCCTCCCAGGCTTTGCGAATCATACCCAATCGTTTTTCGCCAATGCCTTCGACCTCACTGAGACGATCCGTCGTCTCGTCGATGACGACGAGCGTCTCCTCACCGAACAGTTTTACTATCCTTTTGGCCATGACTGGCCCAATTCCCTTGACGAGCCCGGAACCAAGATATTTTTCTATTCCAGTAACGGTAGCTGGAACCAGTGTCTTGTATTGAACGACCTTAAACTGCTCCCCAAATTGAGGATGATTAATCCATTCACCTGTCGCGTTTATAATCTGGCCTGCCAGAGGGGCCATGAGATTGCCAGCCAACGTAACAAGTTCACGATATCCTGGAACCTTGAGGCGAAGGATAGTGAATCCGTTTTCCTCATCATGGAACGTGACCCGCTCTATCTGGCCTTGAATGTTTGAAATCATCAAAAGGAATCCTCAGAAGAGAATGTGAAACCACGGAAAGAAAACATTTGCAATAATGGTTGAGTCAGAAACAATGACCGTACCGCCCAATACGCTGAAACGATATTTTGGTACGCATACCAGGCGAAATTGGCAATGCATTTCGCATGCGATAGACAGCTTACGAAGCGTGCTCATCTGCTTCTCCTTTTCTCGAAGTTGCGCGATCAACTCGCATCTAGGATTCGCTGGTGAGTTGTCTTACGGCAAAGCCTTCGGACTCTGACCAAGCGCAGAGCACGTGGGTTTCTAAGTCCAACTAAAACGACCAGATACGTGGAAAATAATAAAAAAGAACGGCGAATAACGCGTTAGTGACTGTTGTGACAAATATGCACGTTACAATCGCAGAAGTAGTGGCTGAACCAACACTTTCCGCCCCACCCTTAACCTGAAAACCTCTGAAGCAGCCAATTCCGGCAATTTGAATCCCAAAAACGAAACTTTTAATCAACCCTTTAAATACATCACTTACTTCGAGGACCTTTTGGACCTGATTGAAATAAGCGGTCGGTGTCACATCCAACGAAAAACCGGCCACGAGGCAGCCACCTGTTATACCCATGACATCGGCTAATACCGTAAGACAGGGAGCGGCAAGGGCTACTGCGAGAATTCTTGGCGAAACGAGGTATAAAACAGGGTCTATTCCCAAAACCTGCAAAGCGTCGATCTCTTGGGATACTTGCATTGAGCCTACATGGCCCGCGTAGCCGGCGCCGGAACGACCGGATATTATCAGAGCTGTCAGCAGAGGCCCCATTTCAAGACAAATGGATAGGCTGACTAAATCCGCTACAAAGATGTTGGCTCCGAATTTTCGTAATTGTATGGCGGCCTGAAACCCAAGGATGGCGCCCATGAGTAAACTGAGAATTGTCACGATTGGGACTGCGTCAACTCCTGCTTTTTCAAACAGCTTTGCGAATCCCTCCCACTTGATTGAAACGGGATGTCGTAATCCTGACGAGAACGCCTCGACTACACTTCCTAAGAAAGTTATTATCTCATATGCGTTTTGTTTCAGTTGAACCAATCCCTGACCAATTTGGTCAGCAAAATCCGGTTCCTCAACCTCTTCTAAAGTGTTTTTACCATCGTATATTGAACATTGGTCTCGGTCCAGAAAACGTTTAGCCCCATCAGGGATGTTAAATAGCGTAATCGCGTTTTGGAGCTTAATACAATTACGAATAAAATTGCGGATTACCGCTATTCCCGCGCCATCCAAATAATTGAGGCCTCCAAGATTGAGTTCAACATTCTTCAGGGGCTGAGACTCCAATAGTTCAGATAATTCTTTGTTTACGGACACGGCCTCTTCTACTGAAACACTACCGTTAATCTCGATTAGGATTTCATCAAAGGACTTCTGCTTGAATTGTATTTGAAACATAGATAACAACTTGCCATGAGGTTATGGTTGTTCGAAATGGTTAGATATACCTCCGGTTATTATGAATCTAATTTGCTGTTCCGAATACCTTGTTATACAAATCTTCGCCATAACTGGTTTGCAATGGTTCTCCTTCGATTAATTTAAAAGTTCGTGCGCCGTCGGATTGCCTTTCAGCCCGCAGGAAAATGGCGTTTTCCATTTTGTTGTCATAAAAACCATGCGCAAATTCATATTGATGCGTAACGAAGAAAACCTTGATGCGCCTTTCCAATAACGCGCTAACGATCTGACTTGCTATCTCCGA
>JARLHM010000068.1 GCA_031292235.1 Syntrophaceae bacterium
ACAAGACCGACCCGGCCAAACCTCCAACTTCCTCGGACGCTTCGACAACAGTTACCTTACATCCCTGTTCGATAAGGCGCAAAGCCGCTGTCAGCCCTGTAATTCCTGAGCCGATTATTATAACATTCTTAGACACTGTTTGATCCAAGCGCTTAGAAATTAAGACAGTTTCACGGCTTCTGTCATTACGATATCAGAAATGAACCTAAACTATCGGCAAGATCCAACCAGCCCAAGTTCAGGTCAGAAATACTGTAAGATTTTAGAATCTTCATTCCAGCGGGACCATATGCAAAAAGACCTTCCTCACGAAAATAAATAATCTTTTGCCCTTACAAGTATGGATTTAAGGTGATGAAAGCTTTTGATTTCACCTAGCATCTTAAACAAGATTTTTGGTCGAAGGTGAAACTCCAAGAACGCGCGCCTCTGAAAGGCCTTGAGTTCATTTTTTGTAATTCCCTCTGGAGAATAAGGCGTATGAGAATAAGCAAGATCTTCCCAATTCGGCTCGCTGATTTCCCCGGACTCAATTAACCTCGCTGTCGCTTCAGTTCCCGGCAATGGGAGAAAATTACTAAAATGCGCCCTTTTCAACGGAAGGCTTTTAGCGAAAGCCAGGGTTTTCTCCATGTCCACCTTAGTTTCTCCGGGAAAACCAATGAGGAAAAAACCGCTCGGTTCAATGCCAACTTCAGCGATCAAGTTAACTTTTTCACGTATTAATTCGAGTGTCAGTTTCTTGTTCATCGCGTCAAGTATGCGTTGGGACCCCGATTCTATTCCAACAGTAAAGGCATAAGCGCCTGTCTTTTTCATCCAGGTAAGTGATTCTTTATCAAGGGTGTTAAGACGCAGACCATTCGGGAAAGTGTAACTGATATCCCAATTCTTTTCGGCCAGTTTTTGACAAAATTCGACCACTCTCTTCTTTGAAGCGTTAAACATGTCATCAATGAAATGAAATTCTCGAACACCATACTTAACGTATAGTAATTCCATCTCGGATAACACGCTTTGAAGGCTCCGAAGACGAAGCCTGTTTCCCATATTTACCGGCGACCCACAAAATGCGCAAGTGTAAGGACATCCTCTAGACGAGGCTATCGGGGCTATAGGGAATTTTTCATAAAAGGCCCCCTGAGGAGCGTCAGGATATGAACTTGGTGGCATCAAGTCCCAGGCGGGGAATCCAAGAGAATCGAGATCTTCTACAAAAACTCGGTCAGTGGCCCTAATTTCAGACTTGTCTCGATAAATCAGTCCCGGAATTTTCTCAAACGGTATCTCCTCGGACTTCAACACACGGCGAGCAAATAAAGGAAGTCCGATTTCAGCCTCTCCCTGAAAACCAAAGTCCGCATCGGGAAAGTCTCTTAAACTTTGTATCCCTCTCGCCGAGACATGAGGCCCCCCAATAATTACCACAGAGTCCGGGACGATTTCTTTGACGATTCTAATACATGTTTTTACCGAAGAGACGTCGGACGAGAATACCTGAAAGCCGACAACTTTTGGAGCAATGGTCTTGATTCGATCGAGAAATTTTAAATTACCCAAGTTCTCTTTGATCGAGTCGAGAATCGCCACGCTTTTAAAACCAGCGCCTCGCAACGCTGTAGCGAGGTAGCCAAGACCTACCGGCGGCACAATATAATGTGATTTACCTATTGGAACTACCAAGAGAAAATCGAGTCGCAAAAATGCTCCTTAATTAGCGAAAACGGCAAAGATGGAGAAAAATACGCAATTTAATGTGAGAGTCTTCCTAAGGAAGGATCTTCTTGTGTGACAGGGCAATTGAGATTTGTTCCGCTATCAACTTATTCATTTCAGCGCTGTAGTGTAAAGCGTCAACGTACAGAGGTTTTTTAAGGTTCTCTTGCATGTCGGATAACCATATAAAATCATTACCAAAATCCCCAGTTTTGTAATCCTTGGCCATAGCTTCATACCCCTCCTTAATGTAAGGGAGGAAACCGTCGTAATTGAATTTGCTAAATATATTATATCTCTGGTCATATTTGTAGACGGGTATAGGTTGCCATATAAATAAAGGCTTTATACAAAATTTCTCACATATTGCCTCGATAAGGTCCTTATTTATTTTGTACCTTGAAATTACTTCAGGAATTACCTCCGCAGATGGCGCCTTTTCTTTTTCAGATTTTGACCCTCGGTTTTTCAAGACAAATTTAGTTACCGGCAATTCTCCAACAATTTTTTTCCAAGTCGGCTTATCTCCTTCATCCATAAACTTTTTCAAATCTTTCGTGAAACCCGGTTGACCCGTGTAGTGAGCAAAATCGTTCAAACCGTCAATGAATATTGCCAGGTTTGGCGTATTTCCATTTATGATGAGCCGTTGAAGAAGAATACTCTCCTGACCCGAAAAGTAACTACACCTGCCAAAATTGTATACTTCAATGGTCATGTTGACCGATTTTGTCAGGATTTGCTTTAGACAACTTGCGATAGTTTCATTATCCGCAACACCGTAGCCAAATGCCGTGGAACCGCCAAAAACAAAGACGTTGTAACAATTTTTATTTAGTGGCCATTTCTCCCGACCGTTTGTAGGCCTGAATCCTCTAGAATCTGCGTTTACGTACTTCCCACGAAATGGAAGCTCCTTGAACTGGACATAAGGCTCATAGCCTTGAGCAACCGAGCGGTTCTCTCTAATTAGCCTGGCGATTTCCAGATGGCTTAAGCCTGGATATACTTTTCTAAGGGCGGGATTGTCAGCTCTAAAACTGTAGGTGGAATCTGGTGGTCGACTCCTTTTTCGATAATATTCCTTAAAGTCACTTAAGCCTGAGAAGCCGATGTTGATTATCAGAAAAAGAAGAAAAGAGTTAAAAAAGATAACAGATACCGCTAAATAAATACGAGATACTATGTTGTTCGACATGCCTGATTTTCTTGGTCTCAGAGTCTGGAAAAATTTGCCAATATTTTTAGCCCATTTTTTTGGCTTTTTTCAGGGTGGAACTGAAGCGCAAAAATATTGCCACGGGCTATCGCGCTCGTAAACGTGATACCATAATTAGTTTGAGCGGCCGTATCAGATAGCTGCTCCGGTTCGACATAATACGAGTGCACAAAATAAAAAAAAGACTCATTGTCTATGCCGTCAAAGATGGCAATATCCTTTTTAAATATTACCTGGTTCCAGCCCATGTGAGGGATCTTGAGCCCCATACTCCGGCTGAACGCTTTAACCTTTCCAGATATTACTTCTAGTCCCCTATTTAAGCCGAATTCTTCGGATTCATCAAACAATAGTTGTAACCCCAGACAAATACCAAGAAAAGGTTTACCTGACTTCAGAAAATCAAGAATTGACTCTACGAGACCAAACTTCGTCAGGTTTTTCATACACTCTGGAAATGCGCCAACACCTGGCAAGACGAGCTTCGCCGCTGAGTTGATATCCTTTATATCGCGTGACACCAGAGCTTTGGATCCAACCTTCTCAAAACCTTTTTGGACACTTCGCAAGTTGCCCATACCGTAGTCAACAATTACAATCATACCAGCCTCATGCTCAATGTTCAGTCAAGCGAACCCTTTGTTGATGGAACACCCTGAACACGAGAGTCATTTTCAACAGCTTCGCGCAATGCTCGTGCGAATCCTTTAAACATAGCCTCAGCAGCATGGTGAGGACTAGATCCTGTTATCAAAATGACGTGAGCGGTAATTCCACCTCGGTCAGTAAAAGCCTGAAAAAACGCCCTCAAGAGATCCAGAGGGAAGTCTCCAACGGCCCTGTCCTCAAAAGGATTAACCAAATTTAAGTGAGGTCGTCCCGAAACATCGAGAGAAACATTTACCAAGGTCTCATCCATAGGTAGTGAAGAAAAACCATACCTCTTTATGCCCTGTTTGTCCCCAATAGCCTGCCGAAACGCTGCTCCCAAACATAGCCCCACATCTTCAACCGTGTGATGAAAATCCACATGCAGGTCACCGACAGCGTTGAGTTCCATATCAAACGCACCATGGCGAGTGAACAGGTTCAGCATATGGTCGAAAAAACCGATACCTGTAGAGATTGGGCCATTTCCCTGACCGTCTAAATTTAACCTGAGCTGAATATCAGTCTCAAATGTTTTTCTGGATATTTCAGAGATTCGCATCGTCGAGACCTTTCAAACCATGTCGTCCTTGGCTCTTTTTATATCCGCTCCAAGACTGGACATCTTTTCTTCGATTCTCTCGTAGCCACGATCAAGATGGTAGACTCTATGCACTTCAGTAACCCCCTCAGCCGCGAGGCCGGCGAGTATCAGCGAGGCGCTGGCCCTCAAATCGGTAGCCTGCACATGAGCGCCCGACAATTTTGGAACACCGCGCACTTTAGCAAACCGACCGGAAATTCTTATGTTTGCCCCCATGCGAACCAGCTCCTGAACATGCATGAAACGATTTTCGAATACTTGTTCAGAAATCGAGCACGTCGAGTTTCCCAGACACATCAACGCCATGTACTGCGCCTGGAAGTCGGTGGCAAACCCGGGGTACGGGTTAGTTTCAACATCTCTGCTCCTAATCCCGCCGTTTGAACAGACACGGACGTAATCTGGTTCAGTTTCAACCTTTAAACCAGCTTCATCAAGTTTTTTTAGCAATGAATAAATATGTTCCGCTCTACATCCCTGAACAGTTACATCGCCACCAGTAATGGCTCCAGCAATCAGGAAGGTACCGGCCTCTATGCGATCCGGCATAATTTCATGGACAATCCCGTTGAGTTTTTCCACTCCTTCGATTGTAATGATGTCCGTTCCCGCGCCATCGATTTTTGCCCCCATTCTGTTGAGAACATGGGCCAGTTCAGACACCTCGGGCTCAATTGCACAGTTTCGTAGAATCGTAGTCCCTCTGGCAAGTGTGGCAGCCATCAGAAGGTTTTCGGTGCCTGTCACTGTGTTTAGGTCAAATCTGAATTCAACTCCATGCAGACCTTTCGATCTTGCCCGGATGTAACCGTTTTCAAGCTCTATACGCACTCCCATAGCTTCCAGCCCTTTTAAATGCTGATCAATCGGGCGGGCCCCAATCGCGCAACCGCCAGGCAAACTTACATCAGCTCGACCTTCTCTGGCCATAAGTGGCCCCAGAACAAGGACAGAGGCCCTCATTGTCTTTACCAATTCATATGGGGCCGTGTGATCCGTAATCTCACGAGCTTTAATTCGAAGCGCGCCGGAAGTGAAATCGTCAAGCTGTACACCCAACTGAAGCAAAAGCTGTTTGGTAGTCTTAATGTCTTTGAGAGCAGGCACTCGGTGATATGTCATCTCATCTGTCGTCAATATGGCGGCGGCCATCAGAGGTAGGGCAGCATTCTTGGCCCCACTGACTTCGACTGTTCCTCGAAGTGACCGGCCTCCTTTTATCACCATTTTTTCCATTTTATGTATCCTTGGGCTGCTTTAAACGCCTACGCTCTTAGCCTTGATCTCCGGAGAAAAATGGCGAAAGTTCGCAGGTCCCGCTTTTTATACACGAGGCTGTATAACATTTTCAAACATGAGCCGCAACACGAGTTAAATTTAGTGAGATTGGGCTAGAAAGAAATGAGTTCTATGAGGTCTTCCCGTGAAAAATGTTTGAGGATGGATTTGTCGTCCTGTTTTATGACAGACTCCATCAGACGCTTTTTACGGGCAATGATCTGATCAATTTTTTCTTCAAGCGTATTTCTGGTCAAGAGCTTGAACACCTGGACCCCTCGAGTCTGACCGATCCTGTGGACACGATCTGTCGCCTGTTCCTCCCGGGCCGCATTCCACCAACGATCATAATGAATGACAACAGAAGCGCCGGTAAGGTCTATGCCCAATCCCGAAGCGCGTAACGAGCCGGAAAACACCATGCAGTCAGGGTTTGTGTTGAACCTTTTGACTTCTTCAGCCCGCTTACGGGTGTTCCCCTTTATGGTAGCGAAAGCGATCCCAATATCTCTTAGATAAATCTCTATAAGTTCCAACATCTTAATGTACTGGCTGAAAACAACAACCTTTTGTCCCGATCGAAGGCTCTCATCAAGAAGTTCTACGAATAGATCCCACTTCCCTGAAGAATATTTAGTATAGTCCGTGCCCTGTTTTTCCAAAAGAATCGGATGATCACAGATTTGTTTTAGATAATTCAGGACAGCGAAGATGTGCATATAAGGCACCTTTTGATCGGGATCCTTCAACTGTTGAACCAACTCTCTGCCTTGGTTTTCAATAACATCCCTGTAAAATCGGATCTGTGATTCGCTCAGATTACAACGGCGTATATCTTCAATTTTCGGCGGAAGTTCTTTTAGCACCTGTTCTTTTTTCCGTCTTAGAGTGAACGGTCTAATCAGTTTTCTAAGTTTTTCCTTGGCCTCACGGTCTGAAAATTCCTCTATGGGAACACGGAAATGACTTTCAAACGATGCATCGGAAAGCAGATAACCCGGCAGGGTAATGTCAAATAGGGATTTCAATTCAGTTACGCTGTTTTCAATTGGCGTGCCCGTTAAACCAATAATGCACGCTGCTTGCAAAGAGCTTATTGCGGCGTATGTTTTCGTAGATTTGTTTTTTATCGATTGAACCTCATCCAAAACCATTAGTTCAAACCGATATTCCGCGAGCATTTCTCGATCTCTCAAGGCGATTCCATAAGAAGTGATGATCAAATTGTGATCCTTGAAAGCGCTTTCAAATAGACGGTCAGTCCCGTGATAAATGTATGGTCCGAGAAATGGCGCGTATTCCATGACCTTATCAAGCCAGTGATTTAGTACAGTCGTGGGGCAAACCACCAGGAACCTGACGTCACCCGGTGTCTCTACAAACTTGCTCAGTATTCCGGTCATCAATCCCATTATCTGGTGAGTTTTTCCAAGACCCATGTCGTCGCAAAGAAGACCTGAGAACCTGTTTTGGTAAAGGAACCACAGCCATCCATAGCCATTTTTTTGATATGATCTAAGTTTTCCCTTCATAGCCGAAATAGATGGGATTCTTGTCGGTGGCTTCAAAGCTTCGAGATTTTCTGTTAACTCACGGATTCTGGCAGACGCATATTTCTTCTCGACCCGGTCATTTAACGCTAGGAATCTGAGATACTCTGATCTGCTCAGGTTTAGTGAATTGGAAACTCTTTCACGTGTGTCCAATCCATCCAACCATGCGAATTCAGGCCTCTGAATGTCTATCCACTTGCTGCCTCTGACAATGTAACGACGATTCTGGGACCTAGCTTCCATAATGTCAGACAACGAGATTGAGAAATCTTCATATTTGTAATCAATATTTATTGTAACTTCATCTGGAGAGACAGCTTCATGGTTTACAGCCAGCGCCTCATAAGAGGTCAAGGTCTCACGATTAAGCAAACTTTCATCTACAATGATCGCCGGTTCCGATCTTAAAATAGCGCCACATGAATTGAGAAAATCACCAATTCGCTCCGATTGTATGGTTATTTTCTTCTGCGGCGAAAAATACTCTTGTGGTAAACCGGGTGGAGCGCTGGAGATTTTGTAAAAACCAAGATCCGGAAAAAGATAATACGCCCCAAATAATTGATGCTCCAATTCGGTTCTGTCCAGGTATCGTTCTTCCAATGGGGCGTCTTCATCAGGATTTTCAACGACCGGGACCACTACAAGTTCGGATGAGTCAGTTAACGCAATTTTGTAGCCTGTCTGCAAAGGCTGAGGGTTGATAAATAAATCATTTCCTATGACACCCTTTTTTTCTGCTCTACTAATAACCGCGCCGATCATAGATCTCGGAGGAACAAACCTCAGAATCGGAGAATCGTTTTCGTCGATCCCCTCTATAACAAGCTCTTCCTTGAACTCTAGAAACCTGAAATTGAAGGCCCCCCCATCACGACCCGAGACAAGAAAACCGACTTTCGCAATGGTGTGCCACATGCTGTCTTCCATGTGCTGACGTACAGATTTGAGTCCCTTACGATTTATCTCCAATTCATCGTCCGAATATCTCCAAGGTCGCCGTCTTAGTGAAGGCACGTTGGGGTCCTTTAGTTTCGTCCCGTACATCCGTCGGAAGACAGCCCCATCTATATCACGCCGAATTATGTCATAAAACTCATGTAAGAATTCTTCAACCAAGCGTTCGCCGGGCATAAAGGCGAGAATCTCCCGCCTATTTCTATCGCAGAAGGTTATTCTAATCCCTTCCCCGCCGTGATTCACCTGCGCATTGAAACCTAAAGTTGAATCTCCAAAATTTTTGAAACCGAACCAGCTAATTTCGTTCCAGAAACTATCCTGGAAATCATCTCCGAGGGAACGAAGATTACCAGTTTCTGGATCAGGTCTGAGCACATAACGAACAAGAGAAACAATATGATGACAATAGGTTCGAGTCGAAGAGCGAAAACACCCACAGGAGGCTTTTGACAATACTTTAGTATCCGGATCCAGCATGATGTGTACATTAAATAGTTTCCCGTACTGATCTGACACTACAGCAAAATATGCTTCCCGCCCAAAATTTATGTGTGTAATTCGCGAAGCCTCAGCGAGCCTAAGGCCTTGATTAAGAACTTCAGAATTAAATTGAGTAGTTATCTCTGAGGGGAGTTCACTCCGTCGGCCAGCCTCCGAAGCTTTCTTTTGGAAATCTATCACTTTTCCGAACACTTAAATCTCCACCGCCCAGATAGTCAACCCAAGGTTGACGAGCCGTGGATATCACACTGATATAGCCTTGTCAACAAAAAAAATGATAATATTAATTCAATATTAATTCAATTTAATAAAGATATAACGAGTAGAACATGAAAATTGAGTTTAATTAATGAACTGTTACCAGTTTGTTTCGCGAAATTAAATATATACCCTTGCCACAATTTTATCAGTTTCGCTGGGGCATTTTGGCGATTCTCAAAATCAAATCCTTGATAAGCCCTTGTAAACAATGCCGTTAGCTGTTATTATTGGTTTTTTAAGGATTTAGTTACAATTTCTTAGAGATAACCCGATGATAAAAAAGATTGGGATCCCAGTTGTGGTTCTCTGTGTAATTGGAGCAGTGGCCACATATGTAATTCATTACATGAAAAATCTCGGCACGCCGACGGGAACTGTTTTCGTGAGCGGAAATATCGAAGCTACCGAGGTTGATCTATCATTCAGACTTGCCGGTCAGATAAACACATTGCCGATCGAAGAAGGTGACCGCGTCAAAAAGGGTCAGATAATATCTACACTGGACACCGATACCCTCGAGGCGATTCGAGGCTCCACTAAAGGTGACATTGCGGCATTAACGGCTACTCTGGATGAATTGGAAGAAGGCACAAGAAAAGAGGTAATAGAAAGCGCCAGGGCCCAGGCCAAGGCGGCCGAGAGCCGGTTAAAAAATGCCAGAGACGAGTATGAGCGCTATTACCCACTATTTAGCCAGGGCGCAATATCGGCGTCTATGTTTGATACCAAACAAACTGCCTTCAAGGTAGCTGAGGAAGAGTTTAACAATTTGTCGGAACGATTGGCTGAGCTTGAAAAGGGCCCACGAGAGCAGGAAATCAGAGCAGCGCGAAGCCGTTTGGAAAAAGCTAAATGGGACCTGAAGAAGATTGAACTTGATATTGATCACTCAACATTACTATCACCCACCGGTGGGGCAGTACTAGTCAAGGCCAACGAATTAGGAGAGGTGGTTCTCCCAGGAGCTACAGTGGCCACTGTAGCCGAAATTGATAAGGTTTGGTTAAAGGGTTACATTGGAGAAAAGGACTTGGGATTGGTCAAACTAGGACAAAAGGCTAATATTACCACCGACTCATTTCCAGGTAAGATCTATGAAGGAATCGTGACGTTCATTTCTTCACGAGCTGAGTTTACACCCAAGAATGTCCAGACGCGCGAAGAACGGGTCAAACAGGTCTATCGTGTGAAAATAACCATACCGAACCCGGAACAGGAACTTAAAATTGGAATGCCTGCGGAAGGATATATTTTGGTAAACGACAACAGTCACAAATAGTAGAATGGATTGGTTTTGCACGAAACTGAAAACAAAGATACTCCAGCTCCAGTAATTTTGACCGAAAGCCTATGTAAACACTTTGGCCCTTTAAAGGCTGTTAACGACTTGAATCTAAAGGTGGGGAAAGGTGAACTTTTCGGCCTGATCGGGCCTGATGGAGCCGGTAAAACCACCACAATGCGGATGCTTGCGGGAATTCTTTCCCCATCTTCTGGAAACGCCTACATTGATGGAATTTCTGTTCGGAAGAATCCTGATCAAATCAAAGGCCACCTGGCGTATATGCCTCAAAGATTCGGCCTTTATCAGGATCTTACTGTAATGGAGAATCTGAATTTTTACGCTGATCTATTCAGCGTGCCTAAGAAAATTAGGGCGCAGAGAATAGATCAATTATTCTCGTTCAGTCGTTTAGGGCCTTTCTCCGATAGACTGGCGGGAGCGTTGTCCGGTGGAATGAAACAAAAACTTGGACTGACGTGCGCATTGATCCATAGTCCTCAGGTGCTCTTACTCGACGAACCTACCAACGGAGTGGACCCTGTTTCGCGGAGAGACTTCTGGAAGATTCTCTATGAACTCCTTACGGAAGGAATCACCATGCTCGTCTCAACAGCTTATCTGGATGAGGCCGAACGTACGACTCGGACAGCTTTTATGCGAGACGGCGCCATTATCGAGTTTGGGACCCCTAAGGACCTCAAGGCAACTGTAAACGGAATTATTTTAGAGGTTGTTCCGTCCGACGTTAGGACCGCAAAGGCCGCTTTAAAAGAGCAGGAAGGGATCCTTGACGTAAATGTTTTCGGGGATAGCCTTCATGTCCGTCTTAGCTCCGAATCTGATGAGTCTTACGTAGAAAAGATTCTAGACAGCGCCGGCATTCAAGTTAAGTCGTCCAGGAGAGTCGCTCCATCGATGGAAGACGTCTTCCTGTCGGTCCTTTCGAATCGGGAAACTCGATCGTGACATCACTCAGGGCCGCATGGAATAAGACATGGATCAAGTAGCCGTTTTTGCAAAGGACTTGACCCGAGTTTTTGGCAGCTTCGTAGCGGTCGATCATGTGACGTTTGAAGTCCCGCAAGGCGAAATATTTGGTTTTCTAGGACCCAATGGAGCGGGGAAGACAACTACGATTAAGATTTTGTGTGGACTACTCACGCCATCCTCCGGGAAAGGAATGGTTACCGGATATGATGTTAACAGTGAAAGTGAAGAGATAAAGAAACATATCGGCTACATGTCCCAGAAGTTTTCACTGTATGAGGACCTCACGGTCTCGGAGAACCTCGATTTCTTCGGAGGCGTATATGGCTTGGACGATGAGACAAAAGCCAGACGTAGCCTATGGGTTCTCGAAATGGCTGGTCTAACCGACAAAACCGATACCATAACCGGTTCTCTCCCCTTAGGCTGGAAGCAAAGACTCGCCCTGGGTTGCGCAATTCTCCATGAACCCCCTGTTCTTTTCCTGGATGAGCCTACATCAGGGGTTGATCCTCTGTCTCGCAGAAATTTCTGGGAGCTGATCAATGACCTGGCGTCTCAAGGTGTTACCATTTTTGTTACAACTCATTACATGGAAGAAGCCGAATACTGTAATAGACTGGCATTGATGAGCGCCGGCAAAATTGTCGCTCTTGGAACCCCATCAGAGTTGAAGAAAAAATGGATGCCGGAGTCTGTTATCGATCTTGAATGTGATCAATTGATGCGAGCATCCGAGCTACTGCAAAAGGAACCAGTTTTCTCAGAGGCGGCGGTGTTCGGAAGTTCTATCCATCTGGTTACCCTAAATCCAAATGAGGCGGAAGAAAAAACACGAAGCATTTTAACTAATAACGGGATAACTATTGAACGACTAGAAGTGATTACACCCAGTTTAGAAGACGTTTTCGTAACGCTTACCTCTCCCGAAAGAAAATTGGGTAAATCGGATAGCCAGCCCCGGACATAGCTGTAATTTTAGACGAATCACCCATCAGGACATCCAACGAAAATGAACATCGTTCGCACTCTGGCCGTAGCCAAAAAGGAAACAAGACAGATAATTCGGGATAGCAGATCTTTGTACCTCGCTCTGGGAATCCCAGTTATGCTAATGATTCTTTTCGGCTTTGCATTATCTTTGGATGTTGACAACATTCCCATCGCTGTCTGGGACCAAAACAAAAGTCCCGAGTCACGGGACTTTGTTAATCGAATGACCAGCTCAGGCTATTTCCGCTGCGTGGCTCAAACGGAGGCCTATGGCCAGATAATGGGGGACCTGGATAGCAACGTCATCAGCGTCGGGCTAATTATACCTTTTGATTTCAGTGAAAAAATAAAGAAAGGAGGTTCTACTCAAATTCAGGCTATTGTGGATGGCTCTGATTCTACTAGGGCAAACCTGGCCATAGTCTACCTGGAAACTATCGCTACGACATTTGAGAGTGATCTCAAGATGAAAGCCCTGACAAGACAGGCGGTGCAGAGTCGAGTGGTACCTCCGGTTGATCCAAGAATCCGGATTTTATACAACCCCGAGCTAATAAGCCGGAACAACATTATTCCAGGATTGATACCTGTCATCATGATGATTATCGCAGCCCTCCTTACTTCCCTTACCATTGTCAGGGAGCGTGAAACGGGTACAATGGAACAGTTGATGTCAACTCCTCTTAAACCAAATGAGCTTGTAATCGGGAAGTTGATTCCCTATTTCACGCTTGGCTATATAGATCTCTTGATGGTCTACCTTATGGGAGAGTACGTTTTTAGGGTACCGTTTCGAGGAAGCCTTCTCATAATGTTTCTGGTTTCCAGTGTTTTTCTGATTGGGGCCATGTCTATCGGTTTCTTGGTTTCGGTTGTAGCCTCAAATCAATTTTTCGCCACCCAGCTAGCCCTGCTTGGAACGGTTCTTCCAACTTTTCTCTTATCCGGATTCGTCTTTCCTATCGCCAATATGCCCACGGCTTTACAGTATTTCACATACATCATTCCAGCCCGGCACTATGTGACGATACTTAGGGCGATATACCTTAAAGGAGTCGGCTGGGGGGCCATCTTTGCGCCTACTGTGGCGCTTGTTGTCTTTGCCGTTTTAGTAACGACTTTGGTCGGTCATAAGCTCGGGAAGATCCAATTATGAAACGGAAAATCCTGGAAAGCCTTCAGCGAATCAGATGGCTGATTCGAAAAGAATTTATACAGATTGTTAGAAATCGCCAGAATCTTATGATGTTGCTAGTAGCGCCGCTGGTCCAACTAATAATTTTTGGGTCCGCTAGTCGCTTGGATGTCAATAGCGTCTCTACAGTTGTAGTCGATTTAGACCATAGCCGGATGAGTCGTGACATAGTAGAAGGATTCTCGAGGTCAGGATACTTCAAAATTATTAGGTACCTTGACAGTTATGAAGCGGTGGACAAACTGCTTGAGCGAAATATCGCTTCACTAGCAATTTTAATTCCTCCGGATTTTGAGCAACGCGTCAACGGCAGGCGGAAAGCAGAGGTGGGGGTACTTATAGACGGGGTCGACACCATTACGGCGGGGACTGTTTCCGGCTACGCCCAATCAATATTGCAACGTTTTTCTGATGACATACTGGTCTCACGAATCAATAGCATGCAAGGCCTGTTGTATGATTCGACAACACCCAGGCTGATCGTCCCTCAAGTGACAGACGCTTCCCGAGCATGGTTCAATCCAAATCTAAATTCCAAGGACTTCTTCGTACCCGGAGTTGTGGTTCTCCTACTCCTGACTCTTGCCATAATCCTGACGTCCGCCGTTATCGTCCGAGAAAGAGAAATCGGGACTATTGAACAGCTTATGGTGGCGCCAATTTCCCGGTTAGAACTGATACTCGGCAAAACAATACCTTGTTTTACGATTGAAATAGTCACACTTTTGACCATTACGCCGCTAGCCCTGCTTTTGTACGACATCCCGTTTAGAGGATCGCTCTCGTTCTTTTTCGGCGCGTTCTTGCTGTTTCTTATTACCGCATCTGGTATTGGAATGACTATTTCAGCATTTTGCTCAACCCAGCAGCAAGCAGTTCTCACGTCCTTCATGTTTCTTCAACCGTCGATTCTATTGTCCGGATACGCATTCCCTATAGAAAATATGCCGCCGGTGATTCAATATATTACATATCTGAATCCAGTTAGGTATTTCATAGCAATTGTTAGAGGAGTATTTTTGAAAGGTACCGGTTGGGAAGTATTGTGGCCACAATTGGCGCCAATTTTTATCATGTCGATTGTTTACATCGCATGGGCTTCCGCGTTATTTAAAAGAAGGATAGACTGACGAACAGACATAATGAATTTTGTATGCCGCTCTAGCAAGTTTTTCTAGACGGTTTTCGCGTCCGACACCCGACGTGGGAGTGTCTAATGAGCTTTGTCGACACAAGTCTTGAGAGTTTAAACTGGCAGATCGCTTTCATGCGCCAGGAACTGGACCATCTTCGCGCTCTCCAAAAAGAGCTTCGTGGTCAAGCTAGGGTCTGTTTTGAGAATTCCGCAAAACTTGAAGCGATTTTTCGGGCTTTTGATGGTTTCATCTATGTATGCTCCGCAAATTATGAAATCGAATACATGAATGACAAGCTGATCGAGCGCACCGGGTACAATCCTGTAGGAAAAAAGTGTTTCAAGACCCTGCATGGACTCGATGACATTTGTGACTGGTGCGTAAATGACAGGGTATTGCAAGGAGAGACGGTCCGTTGGGAAATCAGGAGCCCCAAAGACAATCGTTACTATTATGTTGTCAATACTCCCATTTATTACCCCGACGGATCAATTTCAAAAATGTCTATGATTCAAGACGTCACTGATCAAAAAACCGGTGAAATTGAAAGAGAAGAATTAATAGCCCAGTTGAAAGCTAAAAACTCGGACCTCGAGGTATTCAGTTACGCGATCTCTCACGACCTGCGGGGCCCGATAATTACTATAAAGGGTCTGCTAAAGTGGATCGAAAGGGACGCCCAAAACGGCAATCTCCAGAGATTGCGTCAGACCATGACCACGATCCTGCGTTCAGCCGACAGGATGGAAGAACTGATCACAGACTTGTTGAAACTTTCCAGGGTCGCAACAATTGAAGATGAACGTCAGGAATTGGCTTTCGAGGAGATTGCCCGTGAAGCTATAGAATTACTGGCCGGGAAGATAGCTCATAGCAATGTTGAGGTTGAGATCCAGGAGAATTTGCCCTCCGTCCATACGTGTAGAAACAAATTGCTTACCATTCTGCAAAACCTGATAGAGAACGCCGTCAAATACATGGGTGGGCAGACCGAGCCAAGAATTACCATTGGAGCGGAGCACAGCGGCGATGAAATCATTTTTTTCGTTAAGGATAACGGCATAGGTATAGACACCAAGGACCAAGTTAAAATATTCAAGTTGTTTGTCAAGCTCGACGAGAAATCCGAAGGCACTGGAATTGGATTGGCCATGCTCAAACGAATTCTTGAATCTGAAAATGGGCGGATTTGGGTAGAATCAGAGGGACTTGGTCATGGTTGTCGCTTTTGTTTCACATTGTCTTCTTCCGACAATTCTCCAATAGAATAGAAAATCAGCTAATCGTCAAATGGAGGGGGGTATTAGAGGTTGTCTAACGATAAAGCCTTGACAACTGCCGGTCATGTTCGTTACAAACAAAACGTGACGTACTGGTCAGTCATTAGTGTTTATAAATTGTACTGACTAGATATTACAAGTCGGAGCTGATCATGGACGTTTCTATGGAACACGCTGTCAACAGTATTGTCAGCAATACCAGGGCGCACCGGGATACCTTCGCTATTCCAGAAATAATCAAAATTCTTGAAACCCAACTGCACGCGCTTCCTAACGACGAGGCGACTCGATCCGATACAATTCTCGACATAGTTGACCTCGCAGCAAGGGCGCTCATCGCGTCTCCCATTTATTCCGATACGCTAATGCGAGAATTTTACAGAAGCGCAATAGATATCGCTGAAGCAAATGGTGTCCCCAGAGAACTTATCCTTGAAGACCTCTTGTTTCAAAGCCTCAGACGATCATCAGAAGGTGAAACATCCAAAAGGAAGAAGCAAAAGGATGTCAGACGCAGAATACTGCGAGCCGCTCTTACTGAATTCTCCGACAAAGGCTTTCACGCTTCCACGATCGACTCCATCGCGGATAGGGCGGATATCGCCAAAGGGACCGTCTACCGCTACTTCAAGACAAAAGAGAGCATTTTTACGGCGCTCAAAGAAGACACTATGTCAGAATTCGTGGAATTGGCCCGTAAGGATCTCAGTGTCCAGGACGACGTCCTCACAATTATTGAAAGCGTTATAAAAATGTATCTCAGTTTCTTTGAACAAAACTCTTCGTTCTTCAAAGTTATAATTCAGGAACACAAAGATTTCGGTCGAGAATTTTCTGAGAAGTTCATACAAGAGCTGATTCTGGCTTTGCCGGGTCTCAAACGCCGATGTTGGAAGGCTTCCCGGTCAGGTCGTCTAAAACAGATGAACTATTTTACCGTCTTCTATGGAATCATTGGGTTCCTCAACGGTGTGATTCAAAAGTGGCTTAGCGAGGGGGCGGAAAGGTCCCTTTTGGATGAAATAGATACTGTCCGAGAGGTCCTTTTTTACGGTTTCGCCATACCACCCGATCAGGCTGCAAACACAAATCTCTTGAAGGTGATCTCATGAATATCATCAGCCAATTGAATATGACACTACCGATAATTTTTATTAATCCGTACTTTAATCAGGACTGCCGATTAATTGACAAAGTTACTGAACTGGGAGGGGTCGGCGTAATTGATCATGTGACCGCAGGTCCGGCCCTTTTTGCCTCAGACACTTCGATTTCGCGTGGAATAAGGGCCCATCTCAACGATCTGACACATGCAGAAGAGGCGTCTGGGATAAAACTCGCTATTGTTCCGATGGAGGATTGCGATCTCTTTGAATCGCTTGAAGAAGGCGCTTTGTCAAAATTTTCATTTCCTGTCCTGGTCGAGGTCGGTTCTATTGAACACGTGCGACAGGCGGAACGACTCCGCGCTCAAGGGCTGATCGTAAAGGGAACTGAAGGTGGTGGATGGGTCAGCGCGACGCATGGATTTGTACTTCTGCAACAAGTTCTGGAGACCTCCAGATTACCTGTCTTCCATCAGGGAGGTGTTGGGCCATGCACCGCTGCGGGAGTAATTAGGGCAGGAGGGGCCGGAATTGTCCTGGATTACCACCTCTTATTAACCTATGAGTCAGCGATTGATCCCGAACTCAAGAAATTTTTCACCAATCTTAATTTGCCTTCCTCCACATTATTAAATGAAGTTTCAGGTCGCGTTTTCCGAGCCTATTCGCGCATAGGAACAAAGAAAATTCGAGAACTCAAAAAATTTGAAGAATCCATGGCAACGGAAAATTTTGACAAATATAGAGGAATTCTTTCGAAGACAATCGGCCACCCAACAGCTACGCCTGACATTGATGATTCGATTTTCCCATTTTCTGAGGATTTAGTAATCAACAAGGGCCTGTTCAAGGAAAACTGTTCTGTTTCCGATGTAATTAAAAAGTTTGTGGACGCTATGAAAATTGGCCCTTCCCAATGGCCTTTTGAAGAGGGCTCTGCGCTCAGCGTTGAGCACGGTGTGAAATTTCCAGTTGTGCAAGGTCCGATGGCTCATGTAAGCGACAACGCGGACTTTCTGAGAGCGGTTGCTGACGGGGGCGGATTGCCATTCCTGGCATTGGGGAATATGCCCGGACCGATAGCTCAGGAGACCCTTGAGCAGGCACGTGAAAAAAACGGATCAAAATTTGGAGTAGGCCTGATAGGACTCGAGGTCAATCGTAGCCGTTATGAAGCGCATCTAGAAATAATGCGCTCCAATCCGCCAAAATTTGCGATCCTGGCTGCTGGTGGTCCAGAACTAGCCTCAACCATTGAAGGTATTGGTACTTGTTGCTATCTGCATTGCCCTTCACCCGGAATCTTATCGGAGGCTTTGAAGGCAGGTCTCAAACGATTCGTGTTTGAAGGTGGCGAATCCGGCGGGCACATCGGAAACCTTAGCAGCCTCAATCTTTGGAACGCTAACCTGAACCATTTGGAAGAAGCTCATAAAAATGGTCTGGATTTGAGTGCGGTGAGTGTTTTGCTTGCCGGTGGAATTGGGTCACATCGAGGATCGGCATTTATCGCGGGCATGACAGATCATCTTACTGAAAAAGGCCTCAAGGTTGGACTTCAGCTTGGAACCGCTTACCTTACGACCGAGGAAGCCGTCAAAGCCAAGGCCATTACTGATTCCTACCGGAGATTGACTCTCGAATCTCGTGACACCGTAGTAGTAGGCAGGACAGTAAACACTATGACAAGAGTCGCGTGTTCCCTGATGGCCAGTAAACTTGTTGAGAGAGAGCTTGAACGTCTCCGGGCCGGGATGCCATTACGGGACCGTAAGGAATTTTACGAACAGGATAACCTCGGCGGTCTTCGTCTGGCTTCAAAGGGATGCGCCATTGATCCTGCGACTTCACAATCCGATTGCCCTCAATTTTGTGAGTTAAGCCCTCAAGAGCAAATCGAAAGAGGCCTATATCTCATGGGACAAGTCGCATGCTTGTTAGACGAACCCACTACCATTGCTCAGCTCCATGAGAATCTCATTTACAAGGGACAAGAAATCTATAGTAAAACCGCTAATAATCTGGAATTGTGTGAACCTGCCCATACCACAGCAACAACTCAATTGAAGCCTTTAAAACAAATTGAAGCCATTCAAACAGGAGTTAACGCCATGAATTCTAATGAACTCGGCGAGGATTTTGAACCAACACAGATAGTGGAACTGAAATCCGACAATGAGCCAATAGCAGTAATTGGGATCGGCTTGCGTTTTCCGGGATCCGATTCACCGGAAAAGTTCTGGCGTCAGATAGTTGAGAAAAGGAGTGGCATAATACCAACACCTGATGAAAGGTGGGGATCTGTAGATCTTTACTACGATTCGGATCCACGGGTTCCGGACAAAACCTATTCAAAAATAGGCGGTTTCATTTGTGATTTCAACTTTGATCCTCTCAAATATCGGATTCCTCCGACTGTCGCGCAAAAAATGGACCGTACTCAGAAAATGGCCGTCGCTTGCGTGGCTGACGCATTGACGGATGCAGGGCTTTCTCCTGAAGCGCTCAAGGGACAGCGTGTAGGAACTGTTATCGGAAATAGCATGGGGGGCGAAATCACTGATTTGTATGCAGAACGGATAGGATTACCTCGAACTCTGCTGCGGATGCGTGAAGCGATGGCGTCGGTAAATGTTGATTCATCGATTAGCGAGAAAATTCTTGAAGATTTTCGAGGCCGTTTCCTTGCCGGACTTCCGGAAATAACGGAGGATTCATTGCCCGGCGAGTTGGCCAATGTGATTTCCGGCAGAATTGCCAATGTATTTAACCTGGAAGGCCCCAATTTCACTGTGGACGCTGCGTGCGCATCATCTATGGCGGCAATAATGAACGCTGTCTCAGGTCTGCGATCGAGAACAATGGATTGTGCCATTGCCGGTGGTGTTGACACCTCGATGCAACCATCAATATTCGTTAAATTCTGCAAAGTCGGCGCTCTTTCACCGGATGGAAGCAGGCCCTTTGATGCTGCGGCTAATGGCTTTGTCATGGGCGAGGGCGCCGGCGTCATGGTTCTGAAACGACTTTCCGACGCTTTGTCGAGTGGAGATAGAATTTACGCTCTAATTCTCGACGTGGGGTCGTCTTCTGATGGACGAGGCAAGGGCATAACAGCGCCGAACGCTGCGGGCCAGGAACGAGCCATCCGGGCTTGTCTGGAAAATTCAGGTGTGGATCCGGCCACAATCGGACTGATTGAGGCTCATGGAACCTCTACTGCCGTTGGCGATAAAACCGAACTAATGATTCTTGACAAATTCTTTAGGAATGCCGGCTCTCGCTCAAGCTCAGTAGGAATTGGATCCGTAAAATCACAGCTAGGGCACTTAAAGGCGGCAGCCGGTTCGGCGGGAATGATAAAGGCAATTCTCAGCCTATATCATCAATCACTGCCGCCAACCATAAACGTAACTAATCCTAACCCGTGCATAGACTGGGACTCTTCACCTCTTTCTTTGCTAACTGAGGCCCGGGAATGGAAAACTTCGAATAGATCATTCAGGCGCGCCGGCGTTAGCGCGTTCGGTTTTGGCGGCACAAACTTTCATATTGTTCTCCAAGAATATGATCCAGCTTTACGTTTGGTACCGGCCAATAAGCCCACCCAACTTCCTGTAGTTAAATTTGTCAAGCCCGATTGGCCCAAGCCCGACAAGTTGAGCCTGGATGGGACAATATGGGCTATCGGAGGAAACAATCCGGACGAATTAATCGCAAAAATTCGGACCATCCTCGATGCGATCAATCCATTAACATATGCGAACCAGGCGGAGACGCATAGAAATGAATGTCAAAGTTTCAATTTGAGGTTTGGCTTTGCCGCGTCGAATATCGAAACTACCTCAAAGAAATTGTCTTCAATACTCGAAGCCCTTCAAGACCCGGCCCAAAGGGGCTTTTTAGGCGCCAGGGGGGTCTATTTCTCAGAGGGTAAGCCATCGCGTAATTCACCCGGCGCCGCATTTCTTTTCCCTGGTCAAGGGTCACAGTATCCTTACATGTTAAGGGACCTGTGCGACAGATTTCCGATAGTGGCGGACACATTCAGGGAAGCTGATGAAATAATGAAAGGACTCGGTCAAAAAGAGATCAGTTCCCTAGTCTTCCCTGATCCGGCCCAAATTCCCGAATCAGGCGCAAGTGATATCATAAAAGACACTCAGATTTTGCAGCCTATGATCTTGACCGCTGATACCGCTATTTTTCGGTTGCTCGAAAAAATGGGAATGCGGCCGGTCGCGTGCGCTGGACATTCTCTTGGCGAGTATGCGGCGTGTGTCGCATCCGGTGTTTTTTCGTTCCGCGACGCGCTGGAAGCGGTGGCTGTTCGCGGCAGAGAAATGGCAAGGGTTAGTATAGCTGATCCAGGTTTAATGATGAGCATACCAACGGACGCCAGATTGGTCGAAGAGATTTTAGCTCAAGTTGATGGGTATGTGGTAGCGGCAAACAAAAATTCTCCAAAACAGACTGTTATTTCAGGTGAGACGGCAGCCGTGAAGAAAGCCGGGGAACTTTTCAGGGAGAGAGGCTTGGAAGGCCTGCTAATACCTGTATCAGCGGCATTTCATTCGGGTGTTGTCGCCCCTGCGCGCGAGCCTTTTATGAAAACGCTCGAAAAGTTAAGAGTTTCATCCCCTGCCATAGCCATCATTTCAAATGTCACAGGCGATTACTATCCGGTGGGACCCGGCGCTCCTTCCAGAATCAGGGACCTTTTGGGAAAACAGTTCGCTGCCCCGGTGGAGTGGGTAAAAACGCTCAGGCGGCTTCACGGGGATGGAATTCGAGTGTTTGTAGAATGCGGTCCCAAACGAGTTATGACAAACCTAACACTCGACACATTGCCCAAGGATTCGCTCGCGCTACCTACAAACCATCCCAAGAAGGGCGGGATCATGCAGTTGTTCGAATCCCTCGCCGCCTTGATCGTGGAAGGTTTTGAGTTGGATATTCCGGCCGCAGAGTCTCCAACACAGCCTCAGAATGTTCACCCGATTCGTAAAAGGCCTACTCTTGCCATCGTTTCATCAATTGGTGAGACCGACGACCGTCTTTCCAAAAAGGAGGCCAACAAATCAAAGGAGATTCCATCGCCTCTAGATGGGCTTCTTGATACCGAGTTGCGCGAAATCGCTTCGAAAAGCGAATTCAAGCGCTTTCTGGAACTTCAGGGAGCGCCGATAAAAAGTCTGATCAAGTCAAGTTTCACCAGTTTTGTAGAAAACATCTTGCCGCTTGAAAGGACGTCTAACCTTCTGAAAACTGAGGGCATGGATCTAAAGCCCGTGGTGATTTCGGGAATGTCGACGGGTTTACCTACGGATATTCGGTCTCCTTTTGACAAGGCAAATCTTGATGACCTTATCCTAGGAAAGAATTTCATAAAGAAGGTTCCTGAAACAACCCGTCGTGAGATGCTCGATAAAAATGTCGAACGGCTTTTCAAAGGCCCCGCCGGCGAAGTGGAACTTCAGATCGTTGATAACATGTCTGGAGTCATCAAACTCGCCGGTTTTTTTGAAGACCACGAATCGGTTGTAGAGGAGTTCGGGCTTGAAAGACGCCTTGTAGACACCATGGATGTAACAACCAGGCTGGCTGTAGTAGCAGGCTTGGAAGCCCTCAAAGACGCCGGGGTGCCACTAATTCAGCAAGTCAAGACAACTACGACGGGTGGTGAACTACCTGGAGCTTGGACCTTACCGCCAGATCTAAGAGAAGAAACGGGAGTAATTTTCGCATCAGCTTTCCCCGGCATGGCGTCATTGGTGGACGAAGTGACCAAGGAGGCCCGCGCTAGATATGGGGCTGGAGCAAAAAAGCGGCTTATAGATTTTTACACTGGAATTGTTCAAAGGATTGAAGACGATCGCGTAAAAGAATCCATAACCAGGTGGTTCACAGAAGAATTCGACGGGCTCAGTGGAGCAAGCTCCGGTGAACTCTATACTTTTAACAGGAACTTTCTTTTAAGAGTCATGAGTATGGGACACAGCCAATTGGCGCAACTGATCAAGGCGCAAGGACCAAACACCCATGTTGACGCTGCTTGCGCCGGAACTACGCAGGCGATTCTTCTTGCTAAAGATTGGATAAGAACAGGTCAGGCTAAAAGAGTATTGGTCGTTGCAGCGGACGACGTAGCCGGAAGGCAACTGTTCCCATGGATAGGTTCCGGGTTCCTGGCAATGGGCGCGGCCACTACTAACGCCAATGTAGATGAAGCCGCCTTGCCTTTTGATGATCGTAGACATGGACTGATATTGGGGTCCGCCGCTGCGGCTATAGTCCTCGAAAATGAAGATCTCATGAAGCAGAGAGGTATGGAACCAATCGCCTCTATCGAAGCTGGAGTAGTCGCAAACAGTGGTTTTCATGGAACACGCCTTGATGTTGATCATATTTTGACCGTCATGGAGAAGATGATCTCAAGATGGGAGAAACAATCGGGTATATCTCGTCACGAACTCGCCAAGAAAATGTTCTTCATGTCACATGAAACGTATTCTCCGAAACGGGGCGGGAGTTCGTCCGCCGAGATCAAGGCTCTGCGTTCAACTTTCGGAGAAAGCGCCGGGATTATTCCCATAGCCAATACGAAAGGTTTTACCGGTCATACTATGGGAGTAGGGATTGAAGATGTCGTTGCGTTGAGATGTCTCCAAAAGCGTAGATTACCCCCTATCCCAAATCTCAGGGTCCCTGATCCAGAATTTAAGGACATGAACCTCAGTCATGGGGGCCACTGTGACGCAGAATACGCTCTGAGATTAGCGGCGGGGTTCGGATCACAGATTGTGATGTCCCTCTACAAAATAGTGAGCCATGAAGAAAATCGAGTTACAGATTTCACTGCAAACCGTAAATGGCTGAAAGAAATCTCAGGTTATCAAGATCCTGTGGTTTCAATTCAAAATAGAACATTGAGGATGGTAGAACGCGTAGCAGTAGAGAAACCAGCCGCAGCCAAGATCGAACTGGCTCCGTCGAATGAACCAGTGTTACCGATAGCAGCATCGAGTTCAGACGCGGTCCCGGCAATAGACGAAATTCGACAAACTATTTTAGTCTTGCTTTCAGAAAAAACAGGTTATCCTCCAGATATGCTTGATACGAGTCTCGATCTCGAAGCTGACCTCGGAATTGACACGGTGAAACAGGCTGAATTCATTTCCGACGTTCGTGAGAAATTCAACATCCCTAGAATTGAAGGTTTAAAGATAGCGGAGTTCCCAACCATCGAGCATATCATCAATTTCGTCATGGAACGCACATCCGCATCGGCGTCCCCTCAGACCAACATCGAGGAAAATCAAGCTTCCATTTCCAGTGATCAAAGGGTCCGGGACGAAGCTGAAGTTGGAGCCAAGATACTAGGATTGCTTTCGGCCAAGACAGGATATCCTTCAGAAATGCTTGATCCCGATCTGGACCTGGAAGCTGACCTTGGTATTGATACGGTCAAGCAGGCCGAATTCATCACAGAAGTCAGGGAAACTTTTGGAATTCCTAGGATTGAAGGTCTTAAAATCGCCGATTTCCCGACCATAAAGCACATTATAGGATTTGTGATTGAAAAGGGATCTCAGAAACCGTCGGATAAAGTTCCAGAAAAATTGGCTGATCCGTCCCCAACAAACTTGAGCTCACCCAAGATAAATGTTTATGAAGCAAAACTGGTCACCTTGAATACTCGAAAAAGCTCAACTATCCCTGCCATAGATGAAGTGTTGGTTTTCCGAGGTGAAGATTCTTTTGTAACAGGTGTCAGAGAAGCGTTTGGTTCCATCCCTGTTACACGACTGCTTGGTCCTAGTGAAATTCAGGCGCGAAACAACAGTAGAATTGGACTGATCAACATTGCGGCGTCATCTGATCTTGATTCCTCATTAAATAACTCGTTTGAGCTATTTCGAACATTGGCTGCGACTTTTGATAATGGCCCAGTGTTTCTAGTAAATGTAGTCTCAGAAGATGGCGCTTGGGGCTTTGAGGCGCCCAAAGAGTCAGGCTACATTAGCGGGGCCATTACTGGAGCGGCCAAATCATTTTCCAGAGAATACCCTGAAACCATATGCAAATGCCTGGATATTCACCCGGAAATCCTGGCGAAAAATGGTCCTGAAATTGTCTTCCGAAGCCTGATTGAGGACTTTCCCCTCGAGACAGGTGTTAGCAGCGATCTCAAACTGCGAAGCGTAAGGTTTGCTCTTGCCACGGGAATGACCGAAACCTCCAACCCTGTTAGTCAGGGTGAGGTGATCCTTGTAACCGGGGGCGCCAGAGGCATCACAGCGGAGTGCCTTAAAGGAATCGCCACACAGGTTCCTGTGACGTTTGTGATCTTGGGAAGAACCACGTTGTCGCCTCGATCCGAGTCCCTATCAACCTACGGGCCCGAAGAATGGAACCAAGAAAAACTTAAGATAGTTGAGCGCTACAAACGCGAAGGCAAGGCTCCTACCCCTGTGTCAGTCGAAAAGGAGCTTTCAAGACTCAGGAACGAGGGAGAAGTCTTTATAAACTTGAAAAAGCTCAGAAACCTTGGTTCTGAAGTCATTTATCGTGGGGTTGACATCACAGATCTGGGAGCGGTGGACAGGACTATTAATGAAATAGGTCGGCTTTGTGGTCGTGTGGATGTGTTTGTTCATGGAGCGGGCATCGACATCAGCCGCTCTCTCAGTTCCAAGACGATGGATCAAATAAGGCTGGTTTTCGACGTTAAGGTCGTAGGGGCAAGGAATATCCTTGCGTCTCTAGAAAGGCTACAGCTTCCACCAAGACGAATTATAGGTTTTGGCAGCGTGGCCGGTAGATTTGGCAATATCGCGCAGATTGACTATTCAGCAGCCAATGACTCTCTCGCGCACCTGTTGCGTAGAATGGACGGAGACAACGAGGTCCGGGCGTCTATAATTGACTGGGCGCCTTGGGCCGAAGTAGGTATGGCTACCAGAGGAAGCGTTCAACAAAGCCTTGAAGAGGCTGGTATAGACTTCATTCCTCCGGAAAAGGGTGTGTCGGCTTTTATGCAGGAGTTAGCCAGATCGTCGGGCTCACCTGAAATTCTAGTGGCGGGAAAGCTTGGGCCTTTTGAAAAAGAAGCATTTGTCATCCCTGGTGAACAATCAGAGAAAGTCTTTTTCTTGGCGGGGCAAAAAGCAACTATCGAGTCTTTGATCCCGGGCGAACATCTAAAGATGAAGATCGAACTCGACCCATCTCACCCACTGCTTAACGATCATCGAATCGATCGAGCAGCCGTGTTCCCTGGAGCGGGCGGCATAGAGATTATGAGAAAAGCTGCGGAAATTCTTGATCCT
>JARLHM010000069.1 GCA_031292235.1 Syntrophaceae bacterium
AAACAGCCAAACTGAGGCAACTCCAGAATTTCCCTGGGAAGAAATTTTCCATACGCTACTACGACTATAGCGTCTGGACACCATTCTTTTAAGATCGATAGTACACTGGGATCTTTAAGGTCATCAGGTTCAGCGCAAAAGAGACCCATTTCTAGGGCTAACCTTTTTACCGGTGTTGCAGTCAGCATTTTCCCACGGCCTGAACGCTTGTCCGACTGAGAAAAAACCCCCACTATGTCAAAGTGTTGGTGAAGTGCCTTGAGAGTCGGCGTAGCAAATTGGGGAGATCCCATAAAAACTATGCGGCAAGTCACTTATTGCCTCTTTGCGATTTCTTGATACGCCTATGGTACATGTTCCGTTTCAAAGCTGAAGAATGGTCCAGAAGAGTCCTGCCTTCCAAATGGTCTATCTCGTGTTGAAGCACTCGGGCAACAAGGCCTTCACCGTCTATTCTTACAGGTTTTCCTTTGATATCGACACCCTCAACCTGGACACGGGCCGCTCGTTTCACATCGACGTTAAAATTGGGTACGCTCAAACAGCCTTCTTCCTTGAATTCTTCACCTTCAGAAAGCAAAATGACCGGATTAATCAGTATCGTTGGCGCTTTCTTCTTGTCCTTGGGTTCAGCGTACGCGTAATGTATATCGAAAACAATGACTCTGACCAATTCACCAACTTGATTTGCCGCCAATCCTATACCTGGGGCCTTATACATTGTGTCTGTCATGTCAGCGGCGAGTTGGCATATATCTTCAGTAAGGTCAATTACGGGTTCGGCCTTTGTACTCAACTTCGGGTCAGGCGCTGTAACTATTTTTCGAACAGCCATGTCCAAACCTTTCAAGCTTTTACTACATATGTCTACATGTTCGAAAAACTGTCAAGCCGGGTTTTTTTAATCAAGAGATTACTAGAAATAAGCCCCGATTCTCAAGTCATCTAAATCAAGCTTCGATTGAGATGATTCCTGATAGTTGGCGATTGTATTGGCAACATCTTTGAACCCGCTGCTCAAAGCTAAAGTGTACGCGGTGGCTCCATTGTTGTCCTTGGCCATCGGGTCGGCCCCAGCTTCAAGCAAGCTGTTTACGCATGCGGCGTTTCCTTTCACGGCCGCTAACATCAAAGCGTTCTGATTGTTCCTGTCTTTGACGTTCACATCTGCGCCATGGGCCAACAAAGATTGTACCATTTGTATCCGACCAGACAGACAGACCCACATCAGCGCAGTGCGAGCGTTTTTGCCTCTCTGATTGAGGTCCGCTCCCTTTTTGATTAGGAGGTTCACTGTATCAATTTTTCCATTCAACGCGGCTTCAATCAACGCAGTCTGGCCGTTGTAGTTTTTTGAGTTGATATTAGATCCTTTGTTCAGCCTTTCGATCACTTTTATATCATTTCCCAAGGCCGCGTTTTTTACGAACTTATCATCACAGTTTTCCTCAAACGCGTTTCCAATGGAAAACAGGACAGCTAAAAGCGCCGGCAAAATTATTAAAAATTTTCTTAATTGATTCAATATAATCACTCCTGAACAATAGCTCAAAATTGAGAATGATCCATTTTTACACTTTAAGATTGGAACACTTGAGATCCATTTTTGTTCCAATTGTTTATACAATTGATCATAGAAAAACTTGCGGTCTGTTTCGGGGATTTTGCCTGTTAATTGTTGACAAAATTAATTGTCTATTCATTGTAATGACGTCACCGGATCGGCAATCAGGTCGGATTTTAGGGCCTACTTATTTTATCAAGTATCCTGCCTCATAAAACAGAAAGTTCTTGACTTATTTGCTCGCACAAAATATCTTCGATCCACTCGCATATATTTTCAGAGTTTTGAGGATTTTAATTCTCAAAACTAGAGCCAAGTTTGCGGCGAAGCAGTTACTCAAGCACATATTGCCGTCGCTTTGTCCCTGTTGGTTAAATTTCTGGTTCCGTCATCATTTGTCATAAAGAAAGTGAGGAAATATGGAGAACAATGTCAGTCACGCTCTGCATATTCTTGAGGAGCCGGTTCAGTACATGGCCCTAGGGTTCATGGTTTTAATGTACATCATCAAGATATCTCAAATGCTCAAAAAGCCGGTTCCTCCCGAGAAGGCTGAATTGAAGGGAGATAGGGTTGTTGGAGCTTTTGATTCCTTGCTTAACGTTTTAAAGCCATGGAGTATGGAAAGCACTCGGAAGAATCCGTTTTTTTATGTGGAATTTATGATTTTTCATATTGGGGTAGCGCTAACGATCGGCGCAACTTTTTTCATCCCGCTAGTGCCGGTGTTGATGACCCCTGCGGTATCCAAGGTTTTCATGTTGTTCATGGGGCTCGCGTTCTTGATCGGTCTTCGCCGTATATATCGACGTTTGACGGTCCCTGAGATTCGTATCATAAGCAGCCCTGACGATTTCTTCGCCATAACGTTGATGACGGTGTTCTTCGCCGTGGGGTTTGTGGCGATGTCCATGTGGATTAATGGAAGCCCGGATACTGGTTGGATGTGGATATTCTTCCTTATGACAACCTTTTTCTTATTGTATGTCCCCTTCAGCAAGATCTCCCATTATGTGCTTTATCCTTTTGGAAGGATCAATTTTGGCCGCACTTTTGGTGGTCGTGGAGTAATGAACAAAAAAGTAAAGAACTCTTCCTGGAACCCTAAGTAATTAATTAAATTGAGAAACAATATATAACAAAATGGAGGCCATAAATGTCGGAGCAAGCAGACAAACTAGGGGCCGGAGACGAGAGAAAGTGGCCCACCAAACCTGAATTTACGCCTGAAATGCTGGAAGAAATGGAAAAGTTACTTCCCGGTAAGCTGAATCGAGTAGTTGCGGCTTCCCTATCCGGCTGTATACATTGTGGAATGTGCAGTGACGCCTGTCACTACAGTGTATCGATACCAGAAGACAAGACCCTTGTTCCCGCATACAAGGCGGATCGTTTTAGAAAATGGTACAAGAGCAGGTACGATTGGCTTGGTCAAATCTTTCCTTCTTTTGTAGGCGCTCGCAAACTCGATAAAGAGCTGGCTGATGACATGTACGACAAGCTTTGGGGCGCTTGTACTATGTGCCGGAGGTGTACATTCAATTGTCCCATGGGTGTTGATTATGGAATGTTGGTTCGAGCGGCCAGAGGCATCATGCAGCAGGTCGGCAGGGTTCCTCAGCATCTTCAGGACACCGTTGATACTCACCATAACTCAGGCAACAATATGGCGGTGCCAAGAGACGAGTTTATTGAAACGATGGAGTGGATAGAAGAAGAGCTTCAGGACGAAGAAGGCTGCGAAAATTTTAAAATCCCTGTAGACAAGAAAGGCGCTCAATATTTCTTAACTCTTAACCCGAGAGAGCCAAAGTACTATCCGTTGACTATCCAGGCTTCCGCCAAAGTGCTTAATGCGGCTGGTGTTGATTTCACGATTTCTTCCAGATATTGGGATCTTACTAACTACGCGTTGTTCAATGGTTACGACCCGGACGCAAAAGAGTTTTCGATGTGGCAGGTAGAAGACGTAAAACGACTGGGCTGTGAATATCTCCTCGCCGGAGAATGCGGTCATGGTTATCGTTCTTTACGGTGGGAGTTGCCTAACTGGGTCGGTGGAGTCCCATTTAAGATAACCAGCATGATGGAATTACTTGCCAAGCTTGTTCAGCAGGGTCGTTTAAAATTGGACAAATCCGTTTGGAAAAGTCATCGATTCACCTATCATGATTCCTGCAACATAGCCCGTTCCGGGGGAATCATGGAGGAGCCCCGTATAATAATAAACGCCGCTACGGACGATTTTGTAGAAATGGAGCACAATAGGGAGAATAGTTATTGCTGTGGTGGCGGCGGCGGAGCGTTGGCTATGCCGGAGTTTACCCCTAGGCGTATTGCCGCGGGTAAAATTAAAGCGGATGAAATTAAGGCCACGGGCGCTGATATTGTTTTGCAGTCGTGTCACAACTGTACTGACCAGCTCAAGGAAATTATCGAACATTACCACATCAAAGCCAAGGTAATGAATCTGGCCGAACTCTTAGCCCCTGCTTTGGTGATTTGAAAAGAAGGAGAGTCTGAGTTGCTTACTAAGGTTTTTATCTAGGAAATAAACTTTTTGGGGAAACGATATTATTATTGCCTGAACTGAAGGGATCGTCTACCATAATACGCTAAAGAATGTGAGAATAGTTTCGAGCTTTTATCACCCACAAATTCGGTCATCTTAAATCCGAAATATGGCGCATCAGGTAAACATTTAAAAACCGAATTTTCGTTTTCAAAAAAGGTTTCTTGAGTTAATCCGTAGGCTAATGCTCTCAACTCTCCCAACTTAACCAAGGAGGTAGGCTATGGCGAAGAAGATCTTAGTTATAGATGATGAACCGGATATGGTGACCTTTCTTTCAACATTGCTTGAAGACAATGGTTACGAAATCCTAACGGCATCCGATGGGGATGAAGGTTTACTTAAAGTCAAAAAGGAAAAGCCTGACCTGGTAAGTCTTGATTTGCTGATGCCGAACAAGACCGGGATCAAAATGTTTCGCGAATTGAGAAGAGATCCTGAAATTAGCGCTATCCCCGTAGTCATGGTGACAGGTTTCGCTACTGACGACACTCCCAACATGGACTTCAAAAAGTGGATTCACGAAAGATCAATTAGGCCACCTGAGGCTTATATTGAAAAACCTGTGGATAAGGACGCCTTATTGAAAGAGATCAAGAGGATCCTCGGGTAGTTGTTAATATTTGAGGTTTGGGATTAGTGACCTTTGTTACCCTCACAGATCCGGTAACATCAATCACTATGGTCGGTCCTCTCTTTTGACTGAAATTCGGATGGCGTTCGTGATTGTCAGGGCATTTTTCAAAGCCTCGATGATCCACAGCATATTAAAGCTTTTTAATTAGGCATTATGCTCAAGAACGCCATCCATTTTGTTAAAAGGTTTACTAGGAGTTTAAGCTTCAAAATCAGCTTTTACGCTGGTCTAGTTATATTTTTGGCGTTACTGGTTTTTTCTTACAAAACAATTTCATCTCAAGAATCTAGTTTCATCAAAAAAACTGTTAAGGACTCGGTCAAAGATTCCGAGGTCATAAAGGCCGCCATTGGGAACGGTATGATGACTAAGGAGCGGGGGGTTATCCGTGAGATCATAAACGCCATTGGCATGACGGAAGGCTTCAGAGAAATAAATATTTATGACCAGAAAGGTATTCTGTATTATTCCACTAAACAAATTAAGTCTCCTGTTCCTATAAACTTGTCAAATGATCCGCTCCTTTATGATTTAAAAACCAATTCACATGTCCGGCACAAGATTTCAGATGATGGCTCTGTGATCACTGTTGTCAATCCACTTTTAAATATTCCGAGCTGTTCCGCCTCGGCTTGTCATGCTCATCCGGAGATCGAGAAAATCCTCGGCGCTGTAGAGCTAAAGATCGGTTTGAGCAATATCAGACAGGAGATTTCGAGAAACTCCCATAAGACCATCGCCTTTGCGATAGCGCTCTTTTTGGTAATTTGCACAATGAGCGGAGCAGCCGTCCTATTGTTCGTGAATCCGGCAGTGAAGAATTTACAGGAAAAAACGTCAAAAATGGCCAAGGGTGAGTATGAGCCTCACGGTCAGACTGTGGGAAAAGATGAAATGGCCGACTTGACTAGGGCTTTTGATTATATGAGCCTTCAGATCAACCTGAGGACCAATCAGCTTGACACCAGTCGAAGGATGTACAAAGCGCTTTTCGATGAGGCGCCTTGTTATTTAACTGTCATAGACAAGAATTTCCGCATTTCCAGAGCCAACCGGACATTCAACGCCCAATTTGGAGAAAAGGTCAATCAGCACTGTTTCGCTGGTTACAAAAACAAGAGTTCACGCTGCGAGAACTGTCCTGTTGAGAAAACTTTTTATGACGGGTCGTCCCACCAATCTGAAGAAATCTGGAACATTGACGGCCACGAATCGCACGTCATCGTTAAGACTTCTCCTATATTTGATGAAAAGGGTCAAATCGAAGAAGTCCTGGAAATGGCTATTGATGTCACCCTGCTTAAGAAACTTCAGTTTAAGATAGAGCAGCAACGACAGGAATTCCAGTATCTTTTTGAAAACGTTCCTTGTTATCTCACGGTTGTGGACAAAGATTTCAATATTATCAGACATAACAATTTCTTTGCCCGTGACTTTGGCGTCGCGGAGGGCAAAAAATGTTTCCAGGTTTATAAGGGTCTTGAAGAAAAGTGTGACAACTGTCCAGTCGAAAAAACTTTTCAAAACCGTGCCGTTAATTATTCGGAAGAGATTTGGCGAAAGAAGGGTGAAGACACTTACATAATCGTTTACACAGCCCCCGTAATGGATGAAAAAGGCGACGTTACAGCGGTAATGGAAATGAGCACAAATATTACTGAAGTTAAAAGACTCCAGGGACAGTTAGCAATTTTGGGAGAAACGATAGCCGGAATGTCACATTCTATAAAGAACATTTTGTCCGGACTTCAAGGGGGGGTTTACGTTATCGATTCAGGCTTGACCCGCGGTCGTGACGATCGAGTCAAGGCAGGATGGACCATGGTGAAACATAATGTGGAAAAAATCTCGGACTTAGTGAAAGGAATTTTGTACGCGTCCAAAGAAAGAGAACCTGAATACCAACAGTATGAATTGGGGCAACTGCTTACAGAGGTTTGTGATCTTTATGAAGCTAAGGCCAAAGATGAAGGAGTTCAACTTATTCGAGATTTCCAGCGGAGAATCACGTCATGTCTAATAGATCCAGGTGGAGTTCACAGCGCATTGTCCAATCTTGTTTCTAACGCCATTCATGCGTGCAGAACTGAAGATACTGAAATTTCGCATCATGTAGTTGTTTATGGCCGGACAGAAAGAGATCGGCTTATCATAAAAGTATCAGATGATGGGGTTGGCATGCCTGAAGAGATTTCTCAAAATTTGTTTACGAAGTTTTATTCGACAAAAGGCTCAAAAGGCACTGGATTGGGGCTCGTAATCACTAGGAAGGTCATACTCGAACATGGTGGAACCATAAAGGTGGAATCTAAAGAAGGTCAAGGTTCTGTATTTATAATTGAATTGCCTTTTCGAGAAGTCATCGATGGAGGAGAAGTAGAAAACGAAAGCTTACTGGAATTCTCACAACTTTAGTATATCAAATCAGGAGGACACAAATGAACGGAATAGGTTTATGCGCAACTTTCTCACGACAGGGTGACTGGGCGTTTGACTATGCTTTGAACCTTGCGCGCAAGCATCAGACAAGGCTCAATATCTTCCATTTTCTCGAATCGCCGTATACTTTGCGTAGAGATGTGGTGTTTGTTGACGCGGACAAAACCCGAACAGCGATCGTTACGCCGGAATTAATAGCTGAAAAGGACAAAGAGTTACGGATGGGTTTTGACAGCAGACTCGGAGATTATGTTAATGTTGGTTTTCGCTTGTGTGAGGGAATAGATGAAGTGGAACTGAAAAAATGTTTCAAGAAGGGTGATTATGAAGTCTTGGTAATAGGTTATCAGACTAGGGGCGCAGAATTTGGTGGAACCACCACTATCGAAGAATTTTCATGGAAATTTCATGGACCAGTAGTTCTCGTAGGGCCTGAAGCCCCTGACATGTTTTATATTAATGACGCTTCGAAGAATATTTTGGACCAGCTCAATCTGCCTGATGGCAAATGGCGGATGATTGAGGGCGACATTTAATTGAGGACATGATTTGTCTGATTTATCCTCGTGTTTTTTCAATGAGGCCGACTCTTTTATTATATTGGTTTGCCCGATGTTCAAATGGTCGGCCTTTGTATCAACAATTTGTTGGTAAAGGGACTTGCGCCGTGAAATTTTCAAACTCTGACGAATTCGAGTTGCACGTTCACAAATGTTTTGAAAAAATTTTTGACCTTTTGATGAAAACGGACTCAACCGTTAGAGAAATGGCTGAACATGAGGAGGAGTCCGGCGCTTGCGGTGTGA
>JARLHM010000070.1 GCA_031292235.1 Syntrophaceae bacterium
CTGAAGCCCAATCTCGGCCGATACCAATCCTGCTTCCTTAAACAGTCGGACGTCTCCGTCAGTTAGCAAGTCTGCTCTCAATTCCGTGTGAATCTTGATGTCATGGTTTCGCCTCCTTGAAGCCATGCTTTTCAATATGTCGCGAAATCCCTTTCGAGCGTTAAATGTCGGGTCCATCAAGTAAATTTCGTTCACGCGGTTCTTTTGTAAATAGGCAAAATCAAGAACTTCCTCGACGAGCGTCATTGGATACGAGCGGACAGAGTCGAAAGCCTTGTGATAGTAGCAATATTTACATTTAAATGGACACCCTCTGACTGTTTCCAAAAATATCGAACCGTTTCTTGAAGCGCCGATTATGCCGTTAACATAGGGGTAGCCGGCTTGACCTAGATCCCAATCTTTCATAGATTTATTTCTTGGTTTGAAAATGACTCGTTCAGCTTCACATGAGTTCAGGCTACATGGCCCATGCTTCTCCGGGGAAACAATTTCATTTAACGCTGAGACAAATTGGGGTTCGCCTTCTCCGAAAACACCAATGTCAATAGCGGGGTGTCTTATCAACCAGGAATTGTCTGGCGTGACATCAGGACCACCAACAATGACCTTCACATTTGAGAGCAGCCGTTTGACTGCTGTGGCTATAAATAGGCTCCGCTGTGAATTCCAAAGATAGAGTGTCATAGCAAGTATATCCGGTGATCGCTGTGTTATCTCCCGGATTATGCCGGCATCAGCGAGAACATCTACAACGTCGGAACCAAGAATTTCCGTTTCAAACTTCAATGGTTCTTGTGATTTGATACAGGAAGCCAGAAACCCTGCGGCCAGTGGGATGTTTGCCCCAGAATCTTCAAATATGAACCTGGGCGGCGGTAGTTGCACAAAAAGTATTTTCTTCATAGCCCCGTCTAATGTTATGAAAATTTGCGCTATGCTCGTGGCCTGTTATACAATAGAATGGTTAGGCCTAACCAAACAGAGAATGACAAAGGTAATGATATATGGCAAGAGAGCGAATTCTGGTTGTGGATGACGAAGAAGATATACTTGAGCTGGTGAGTTACAATCTGAAAAAGGAAAATTTCCAGGTTACATGCGCCATGTCCGGAGAAGAGGCGCTTCAAAAACTCAAGAAGGAAACCTTCGACATAATACTGCTTGACTTGATGCTGCCTGGTAGAGACGGGCTCGACACTTGTCGCGTTCTCAAGAGCAACCCTGAGACGTCGCATATTCCGGTAGTGATGATAACGGCGAAGGCTGAAGATACCGACGTCGTCCTGGGACTTGAACTGGGCGCAGATGATTACGTAACCAAGCCATTCAGCCCCAGGGTTCTTCTGGCCAGAATCAAAGCAATATTGAGGCGTAACCAGTCTGACACGGTGGACGATAAATCCGTAATCAAGGCCCACGATCTTGTCATAAATCCTTCCCGCCACGAGGTTCGAGTTAAAGACTCACTTGTAAATCTTACAGCTACGGAATTCTCAATACTTCATTTTCTTGCAAAGAGACCTGGCTGGGTATTCAGCCGGGAACAGATAATCGATTCGGTCAAAGGGACTGATTACCCCGTTACAGATCGATCAGTTGATGTGCAAATCGTGGGGTTAAGAAAAAAACTGGGCGACACGGGAGAAGTGATTGAGACGGTGAGAGGTGTCGGATACAGATTCAAGGAATGATTCTCTAAACCACCAATGCTACAGGTATGTGGGGAATTGCCGCTAATAGAGGAGGAAATCTTTTCTGATCTTTAGAAAACCGTTTAAGTTCTCCTCACAATTTTCTTCAATAGTAAAGACAGAATCATTGCGCTCCAGGGACTTTCTTGTTGATCCATCTCCAAGGATCACATCTATTGGCGCCTTGTCAAAAACGTATTCGTAAGGCGGGTTCGACCATTTGAATTCCACATTATTTCGAATTATAGAAGACAATATCGCAAGCGTCGCCCTATAGGGTCTGAATAGGTTTCTGTCCGTGACGTGCATCTGGAATCCCAGGCAGCGTTTATTCATCCATTTGTTAAAGACCGGCTTGAATTCAACTATTCTGAGCGTAGCTCCATACAAGGCTTTCTTTTCGATATTAGCGGATATCTTTTCAGGATTGAGAAAAGGGGCGCCAAATATCTCAAAAGGCTTAGCCGTTCCACGGCCTTCAGAAAGATTTGTTCCCTCCAAAAGCACCTGCCCAGGATATACGACGGCAGTCTCGATGGTTGGCATATTCGGAGAAGGAAAAGCCCACGGTAGACCCGTCTGATCAAAGTAAGCGTTTCTGTCCCATCCATCCATACGAATTACTTTGAGATCACATTTGATCCCAAACCTTTGGTTGTAGTAACTCATGAGTTCGCCAACGGTCATTCCATGGCGCATTGGCAGAGGATATGGCCCGACGAAGGAAGCAAATTCCGGTTCCAGCACGCTCCCCTCAACATCAATTCCGTTAATTGGATTAGGCCGATCAAGTATTATAACAGCCTTACCCAGGCCCGCGCAGACCTCCATCAGAAAGCACACTGTGGCGCAAAAAGTGTAAACGCGTGTCCCCACATCCTGGATATCGACAAGGATCGCATCCACGTTTTGAAGCATCTCCGGTGTCGGTCGTCTGGTTGATGAATAAAGGCTGTAAATAGGCAAGCCAAGGCGCCGATGGGGCGCATGATCAGTCTCGATCATGTTGTCCTGCTCTGTGGCGCCTACACCATGCTGAGGACCAAATAAGGTTGTCAACCTTTTCTGTAAAATCTCGAATAGAACGTCAGCGGACTCCCTGAACGCGGTGTCTATAGATGCCTGGTTGTAGAGGAGTCCGACTCGCTCATATTCCGAGACTATTGAAGGATCATAGACTAGTTTAGCTAGCCCTGTTACTACCATAGTCCGGTTAACCCATCCGAGAAATTGTTGACGCACGCGCCGCGGAGCATTCCCGACGTCATTCCCATCGATTCCCTTTGCCTCGACGGAGGTCAACGATGTTCCTATCCCAACGTGTCATAATGACGGTCCGTTCTCCGCCTCCACCTGAAATGGCCGAACTGGTAAACCACGAAACAAGGCTCACTACCAGAGACGCAGCGAATGCTGACCAGAACCCGGACACATGGACACCGACATCGAGCCCCGCCACAAACCA
>JARLHM010000071.1 GCA_031292235.1 Syntrophaceae bacterium
AAAATAAAGGCATATTCCACCCAGAGTATGCCCAGGGGTATGAATCACTCTTACCGATTCCTTTCCGAAAGTTATCAGGTCATGATCCTTGAGTAGAACAGTTGGAGGCGGGGAAGGCTCAGCTCCAAACATGGCGAGCATACCGAGATTTGGATGTAAGAGGTCCGGAGCGTCCAATTCGTGAATCGCAATTGGAGCGGAAGTCGCTTGTTGGGCTTCCTTATTTCCGGCAATATGGTCCACGTGGCTATGAGTATTAACTATATGCGTTATTTGGGTTATGCCTCGATGCTTCGCCTTATTCAGAATCGGGCCGGCAGGACCTCCTGGATCAATAATTATGCCGACACCGGTTTCTTCATCCCCGAGCACATAACAAAAGATTTCGAAACCACCAATTTGGATTTGTTCTATTATCATGAAACGCTCCAGTTTTTGATAAACGCAGGTGGTTGATAAGCGCAATATGGCTCCTCGGCCATGTGGCGTCCGGTCAACTCGTAAGCTCTGGCCCTGCATCCTCCACAGAATCGTATATAATCGCACTTACCACATTTACCTTCAAGCATTTTGAAATTCCTGAGTTCCTGAAATAGTTCTGATTCGAGCCAGATCCGGCTAAAATCCATATCTCTGATCGAACCCGCCTTATCGTCAAAATAACCACACGGTTGAACATCCCCTACATGCGATACAAAGGCAAAGGATAGGCCTCCTAGACAACCTCTAGTGTGCGCATTGAGTCCAAATGTGTTTTCGCTGACCTCTACTCCTTCACGGGCGGCTTGTTGCCTCAATATCCTGTAATATTGAGGAGCGCAAGTAGCCTTTGTTTCCAGTTTGGTTTTACGGCCAATCCGATAGAATTCCAGTAGTGTCTGCTCATACTCTTCCGGTCCCATTTCTTCTCCGGACATGTCTCGGGCTCGACCAGTAGGCACCAGTAGAAAGACGTGAAACGCTACCGCGTCCAATCTCTCGGCCAGACTGAGCATCTCATGGAGTTGATGACGGTTGCGTCTTGTCAGAGTCGTATTGATCTGCACACCCACCCCAGCCGATCTGAGCATCTCAATTCCATTAAGAGAGGATTCAAACGCCCCAGGGACACCACGAAAAGCGTCATGATCTTTTGAGGCAGGACCATCAAGACTTACACTCGCTCGAGGAATTCCCACTTTTGCAATCTCTATGGCAATTTCGCGTGTCACTAGTGCGCCGTTGGTAGCCAATACTGCTCTCAGACCGGTTTTTATGGCATGGTCCGCTAGTTGAAAAAAATCCTTCCTCAGTAAAGGTTCTCCACCTGTCATTATGAGTATCGGTGTGCCTTGTTCCCGAATCCCTTCTATAAGCTTTATACTTTCATCGTGAGTAAGCTCATTGGGATCAATTGCATCCGACGCGCCTGCACGGCAATGCACGCATTTTAGATTGCACTGCCTTGTCATCTCCCAGGCCACCAGTCTCAAGGAAAATGGTTTCAATTCTACCTCTTTCTTGAAGGCTGAAGAATAGCCCTGGCGGCTTCAAGGGCATGATAGGTTATTATAAGGTCCGCTCCGGCCCTCTTGATTGAGGTTAAGATCTCCAGCATACATCGTTCGCCATCAATCCAGTTATTTTGCGCAGCCGCTTTCACCATAGCGTACTCACCACTTACATTATATGCGGCCACGGGCCGATTGAATGAAGTTCGGACACGCCAGATGATATCTAGATACGAAAGCGCTGGCTTTACCATCACAATGTCGGCCCCCTCATCTATGTCGAGTTCAACTTCGCGTATCGCTTCATCGGAATTTGCCGGGTCCATTTGATAAGATTTTCTATCCCCGAATTGTGGGGCTGATTGAGCCGCGTCCCGAAACGGACCATAGAAAGCAGAACAGTATTTTGCAGAATAAGCCATTATGGGAATAGATTCATACCCGGATTCATCCAATGCTTCTCTAATGGCGCCAACCCGACCATCCATCATATCACTTGGAGCGACCATATCGGCGCCCGCCTGGACGTGCGAGAGAGAGACTTTACCCAGAATATCCAGTGTCGAGTCATTATCTACATCACCGTGCGAAATGATTCCGCAGTGTCCGTGATCAGTATATTCACACAGACAAACATCGGTGATTACTATTAGTTCGGGGTAGGCGTCCTTGAGTCCTCTGATTGCTTGCTGCGTAACGCCTTCTTTAGCATAAGCCTGTGAACCCACAGCGTCCTTTTCCAATGGGACCCCGAATAAAATGACAGCGGGGACCCCGCTTCGTACGACTTCGTGCGCTTCTTTGACCAACATGTCCGGCGAATACTGGAATTGGCCGGGCAAAGACCTCAGGGGATTCTTTATTCCCTTTCCTTCAACAACGAAAAGGGGAAGAATAAAATCGGAAATTTCTAATTGGGTTTCACGAACCATTTTCCGAAGAGTGTCGTTCTTTCTCAACCGTCTTGGTCTATATTCCGGGAAGCGCATTTTATCTCCTTGAAATTTAAGGTTAACATGAGAGTCTATATTCGTGAGACAGTCCCCTGTCAACACAAGGTAATCGAATTGCCGACCAATTCATTTTCCTTGAGAATGTTTTCAAAGTATAGTCATGCGTTAGGTAAAACAGAACCTGATCCTATATTGAAGAATACATATAGTAATCCCACTGTATAAGGTATCCCGTCAACATGGACTATTTACAATTTGACCAGCGTAACCGTGAAGAGAAATTTCTTTTTGTTTTCGCTCATCCGGATGATGACGTTTTTATTTCAGGTTTAATGCGAAGACTGATTTCTTTAGGGATCGAGACGCTGGGAGTGTGGTTAACCAGCGGAGGGTATCTCGGTGGACAAGAGCGCAGAGAGAATGAATTGCGAGAAGCCATGTCGGTCTTAGGACTTCCTGCCGACCATTGCAAAATGCTTAGATTCCCAGACCTGGGACTAATTGATTCCATGGATACAGCCTCTTCCAGGCTCGCCGAAATTTTCAGGGACTATCAGCCGCAAAATATTTTTGTTACAGCTTTTGAAGGTGGGCATCCGGATCATGACGCGGCCAATTTCATTGTTTATGAGGCAAGGTTTCGCTCACAACTCGCTTGCCAACTCTTTGAGTTCCCTCTGTACAATGGGTCAGGGCCATTGTGGACATGGCGATGGCGCATAAACGCATTTCCTCCCGGTGGACCGCCAACGGTTTTGCAACCACTTACATCACAGGAAGTCGACTGTAAACGTAAAATGATGAAGATCTATTCCAGCCAGTGGATGTACATGGTTCCAGCGAAGATGGCCCAGTCAAGAGATGTGTTGATGAATCAAGGCGAGCCATACCGTTTGTGCCCTGAGAATCGGGTTCACACTTTTGCGCCACACGCAGGGAAACTTAATTATGAGCGGTGGTTCAATTTTTTCATGAAAATTCGATTTCGGGATTTTACTGAAGCTGTAAAAAGAACCCGAACATTTCCCACTAGTGGCTGAAGAATATTTGATCCTTTTGGCCCATATGGCTTATTCGTCATTGTCGCAAGTGCAATTACCCAGCATCCACCGACTCATTGCACGGAATGAGCGAAAATAATTCAGCTTATCATAACCTTTTGATGAGCATTTTGTTTGGGCTTCGTCCTCGGAGCGCGTGTGAAAATAATCCGAGCATTTGTAACAATTTCGCTCAGCCACAAATTTCCTGCATACTACATAGACTGTTCCGCGGCTTTGAGCTTGGGCCCCTGGAACTAACCATATAACTACCAATATGATCATTGCCGCTTTGAATAAGGTTTTCATTTTCCCATCTCCTAAAGAACTTGAACGCGAATTATTTGTGCTATTATGGTTATCGTGATTTTTTGTCAAATCAGTTCGAGTGTCATCTATAAAATTAACAGGACCATGCACTCGGAACAATACTTTGTCTGGGAATTAAAATGAGCATCGTTACAAATGATTCTCCGAATTTGATCAGATTCTTGATGGGTAATGAGGCCATAGCTAGAGGCGTCATAGAATCTGGTTGCGCATTGGCCACCGCATATCCAGGGACCCCTTCATCCGAAGTCATGGAATCATTGACTCGTTGGAAAAAGGAGTTGCGCTATCCCATTTATTTGGAATGGTCTATCAATGAAAAAGTCGCTTTCGAAGTGGCTTACGGCGCATCTCTTGCTGGTAGCCGATCAGCGGTGATTATGAAGATGGTTGGATTGAATGTGGCGTCTGATCCCTTTTTAAGCGCAGCGTATTTAGGTGTCCGGGGTGGACTGGTGGTTATAGTGGCTGATGATCCGGGGCCTCACTCTAGTCAAACCGAACAGGATAGCCGGTTTTTCGCGTGGTTCGCCAAAGTCCCGGTCTATGATCCGGCCTCGCCTGCGGAGGCGCTCTCAATGACCCGCAGGGCTTTTGATCTCTCCGAAAAATACCACGTTCCTGTAATGCTAAGACCATGTCTTAGAGTCTGCCATGCTCGCCAGAATGTCAGCATGTCAGGTCCTCTGGACCCTGTAACTGTTGGCCCTTTTCAGAAAAATTGGACAAAGTGGGCCGCTACTCCAAAATTTAGACTGGTCTTGCATGGGGAATTAAATGAGAAGATCAAGAACATTAGCTTACAAGAATCAGATACTCGGCCACGTCTTATCTCAGGCGCCAAAGAGTCTACTCTGGCCATCATTACCTCAGGTTCAGTTTCTTCTCACGTGCAAGACATAGTAGTTTCAGATTCCCGTTTATCTGAAGTGCCGGTTTACAAGGTGGACGCGCCATATCCGGTCAATCACAAGGCGCTTCAGGAACTTGTAGACTCAAAAACGCAAACGCTCGTAATCGAAGAAACCTATCCAGTAATTGAACTTCAGTTGATTGATAAAACGAAGGTTAGAGGCAGGATCTCCGGCCACGTTCCCCAACAGGGAGAACTTACACCTGAGGTTGTTGAACGCATTATCATGAATTTCTCCGGCGTCGAAACCGAGGAGATGGTTTCCCCAACAATTAGGGCAAGACGCCCCTCCCTTTGTGCGGGATGCCCTCATAGGCCTGCATTTTTTATGATAAAGAAATTGTTCAGCGAGTCCATATTTACGGGAGATATTGGCTGTTACACCCTAGGCGTCAACCTTGGAGCTGTCGATACCTGTCTTTGCATGGGAGCTTCGATCGGAATGGCTTCCGGATTCGCTCATGCCGCCGATAAAACCGACAACGATCAAGTTGTAGCGACAATTGGAGATTCCACTTTTTTTCACGCAGGGGTCCCTGCCCTTATAAACGCCGTACACACAGGAGCCAATTTTGTGTTGGTATTGATGGACAACAACATTACGGCGATGACTGGAGGACAGCCCACTCCGGCTACCGACTTCCTCGCTGACGGGGCCTCGGCGGTACCAGTCGACATGGAGAAATTGATTCGAGGTTGTGGCGTAAAATCCCTGGAAGTCGTTGACCCATATGATTACAGGGCGCTGGAAGAAGCTCTTACCACGGCTAAATTCTTTTCTCACGAAAAAAGGTCCGGGGTTTCAGTTGTGATTACCCGTCGCGCTTGTATCAGAAGTCGCTCAAGCAGCGTTCCAAATATAAAGTTTCAGGTGGGTGAAAACTGTGATCGATGCATGACATGTATCCGAGACCTCGAGTGTCCCGCAATTTCATTCGTCAAACAGGAAAAGATTGTCCAAATTGACCTGGACTTGTGCTCGGGTTGTGGTTTTTGTGTCGATGTTTGCCCTTCACAAGCCATCGCTGCTTGGAGAAATGTAAAATGACTCAGATGATTCTTTGCGGTAGAGGCGGTCAGGGAATTGTATTTTTAACCAGACTATTGGGGGATATAGCAACCCAGAAAGGTCTAAACGTCATTTCGTCGGAAACTCACGGCATGGCTGTTCGAGGGGGATCTGTAAACAGCCACTTGAAAATTGGACCGTTCTCTTCTCCATTGATAAGATGGGGGCAAGCGGACTGTCTTGTTTCTCTGGATTCTTCAGAGACCCTTAATAATGAACATTTTCTAAAGCAGGGCGGAATTGTTTTTGAGAATTCTTCAGCTTCGTCAGAATCGGGCTTGTACAGGGTGGACGCTTCAAACATGGCGCGCTCAATTGGCGGGATACAGCTCGAAAACGTTATTTTACTAGGGTTCTCAATATTTTTAAGTAATTTTGAAATTTCTTTGGATGATATTAGACAGCAACTTGCCGAGGGGTCTCGTTATAGGACGCGTGAACAGAACCTGGCCGCGTTGGAAGCAGGCGTTCGGGTAGCCGAAGCTTTGATGGAGTGAACGATGTTACGCGAGCTAACTTCTTGCTCAATTTGTTTCGGCAATTAGACTGTCAAATGGTGATGTTGTATACTGGTTTAGAATAGCGCGACGTGATAAAGTTGGTGAAAGAGTATAATCCCGGAGGCCGATTGTGAACATAGAAGACGTTTTGTTAGGATTGGCGGACAGGATACTCGATATTGATGAAGCGTCAATGGCTTCGTTGCAGGAAAAATATCTGAAAAAGGTAGCTGAGTTTTCAGCGTCCCGAGATTGGGAAAGAGCAATTATAGTTTATTTTATGATAAGTTCTGTAAGAGTCAAAAACAAAATTTTCAATGATCGCATCAAAAGCAATGGTCCTAAAGATCCGGTAAAGCCTTCCAAGAGTCTGTTCAAAGTCATAAAATAGGTTTACTGTTAATTCATATTCTAAACAAAAACCAACATGTAATTGACATTATATGTGTTTATACTCGAATGGAACCTTTTTTTGATTTGATTTTCTAATAAAACAAAGTATAATAAGAGTGTCAAGGTCTTGTGTGTTTTATACAGGGGATTTAGCAATTCACGACACGCGACGGATTTAGAGCAACGTTGTCATGAAGAGGCGCAACCACCTGTTGCAAAAGGAGAAGCGTCATGCGGAAGAAATTAATGGTCCTAATCAGCGGGGCCCTGAGTTTGGCTTTTGTTCTGGCCCCAGGAGTATGTCAATGGGCTCAAGGCCAAGCAGGTTATGACTACAACACGTCTTCATTAATGCAGTCACCATCCGACGGGCAAAACGGGCAGATGCCGCAGGCGTATTACCCATACTGGACCAATTATTTGGATAACCTTCAGCGTGATGGCGGTTATTACTCGGTCACAGGGAATTACGGGTCTGCGCCGGTGACCAGTTATTATCCAGCCAATCCTTCTAATAACGCGACATCTCCTCAGGTTACAAGTCAATCAGGAATGTACGATAATTCCCGAGATTACTACGGTACACAGCAGCAAGGGTACCAGCAGCAGCCTCAAGCGTCTCCTTATCAATCGTACCAGGCTCCTGCGGCAAATGTTCAAACTCCTGTGGCGCATGGTAAAAGAGCCTCAAAAAAGCACAAACCAGCAGCCTCCGCAGGTCAGGACCAGCAGCAGGATTATTACAGTCAACAACAACCTGGCTATTCTCCTCAGCAGCAGACTTACGGTCAAAATCCAACCTATCCTCAGCAGCAGGCTTACGGTCAACAAGGATATGGACAGTACCCACAACAGCAACAGCAGCCTTCAGAACAGGTATCTGCGCCGGCTTACGGCTCCGACCCCTCTGTCCAGGCAGCGCAGCAAAAAGCATATGATAGGGCGGTAGCTCGACAGAAGGCGGCAGAATTGGCGGCGCAGCAACAGGCCGCCACGCAGGAACTTCAGCAAACGCAACAAATGTATGTGGCCGCGCAGCAAAAACTGCGAGAGCAGGAACAAAAACAGAAAGAATTGCAAAACGAGTATCATAAAAAGGCCGTAGGTGAGGCTTATGAGAGTTTAAGGACCGCCCAGCAAAGATACTACGATCTGATGGGGGTTTCAGGCGAAAACGCAAGACAGGCTCAGGCAGGTCAGACGGCAGTAGCAGCGCAGCAGGCGCTGCCGCAACAGCCGACTCAATATCCACAGGCGGCCCAAGCGCAGCAGCCACAGGCTTATCCTCAGAGTGTCCCGGCAGCCAGTTACAGCAATCCAACTATGCCACAGACAAGTTATCCTGGAGCCGCCGGGGTCAACACTGGAGCGGCCCCACCTATGGCGGCCCCGTCAGCTTATCCACCAGGACAGGCGACACCATTGCAGGTCCAACAACCACAGCAGCAGGCCCAACAGGAAAATTCCGGCGGCGGCTTTTGGGGGACCATCAAAGAGATCTTCTCCCCACCTACAACCGGACCGGTTCCAAATCAGCGTAGCATGTGGGACAGTCAAAAACCTAGGACTCTTGGCGAATAGCCGACCAAGTCAAACACTCTTTTATTGTGATAATAAAAAGCCGGTGGTCTCAAGCGTGACCACCGGCTTTTTTATTATCACCTGGGTTCCAACTTTAGGACTCAGGTTCTATACGTTTGCTGAATCATATCATTCAGATACTTTTCTGGGTTTTGCACAGCTTCTTTAGGAATCACAAATTCATGAGATCCAGTTCGCTCCATTACCAACTTTAGTCCATGGTGGTAATTCTGGAAAATTTTCCGGCACACTATCAACGGTTCTTCCGACCCATGAAGAGCCAGTCGAGCCAGTTCCAGCAATGCGTCTTCCAGGAACCTGATCCTTAAGCCATAAACTCTCAGAAACTCTTCCTCGAATCCCCGTATTTCCTTCTCGACTTTTATATATCTTTTGTACATGGTCTCAGGGGAAACGCCTTTTTCAATGGATGCGGTGACAATGACTTCCAGCGCAGACCGGCCCAGAATTGATCCAAAATGCTTATAGAATTCGTCACTCCGCGATTCAAGCTCATTTAGGGTTGCTTCGCGCTCACAAGCGTCAATTTCATCAAAAATCTCACATCTGGAAGGATGGTATTCATCGTTCAATATGGTATTTAAAAACGGTCTTGGATTTTCCACCAGTTCCTTTGTTACCGTAAATCTGGTAATCTCAGTAGACGGAAGAGAACGCTCGAAGCCTACCAATACCTTCTCCATCACGCTAACAAGCGCCCGTGCGCCTGTTTTTTCGTTGTGGGCCTCTCTGGCTATAATTTCCAGGGCGTCATCCGTAAACCTAATGTCGATTCCATAAGCTTTAAAGTCTTGTTTCTTGGCTGTAACCACTGAGGAATAACGGTTTTTGAGAATCTTGAACAAGTCCCCTTCGGATAGGTCCTCTAGAATAGCTGTGACGGGTAACCGCCCAATAAATTCCGACTCAAAACCGAATTGTATAAGGTCTTCAGCTTTGACCTGACGAAACAGGTCCACCCTGTCATCTTTCTCCTTCAAGGCGGCGCCGAAGCCCAGACCCTTGCCGGAAAGTCTCTTGCTTATTATTTCATCCAGACCATTAAACGCTCCTGACACTATGAACAGGATGTCTCTTGTGTTTATAGTCCTTTTCAAACGCTTACCGGTTTTCTGAAAATGAGCTGCGGCTTCCATGAGTGATACCGGGTCATGAGCGACTTTCAGATCGACTTCCGTTTCTTCCATTGGCTTGAGAAGATTCCTCTGGACCCCGGATCTCGATACATCAATACCGATCAAATTACCCGATGAAGCTATTTTATCTATTTCATCTACGTATATGATGCCGTATTTGGCTCTCTCAAGATCACCGTCGGCTTCCTGAACAAGATCCCTGACCAGATCCTCCACGTCTCCACCGACATATCCTGTTTCGCTGAATTTGGTCGCATCGCCTTTTACAAAGGGCACTCCAATCTTTTTGGCTATTAGCTTAATCAAAAAGGTCTTACCTACCCCGGTAGGGCCGATCAAGATGATATTGTTCTTGATCCTTCCAATTCCTTCTCTATCGTAAGTATCGCCGTGTTCCTGAAAGTATCTGATCCTATTGAAATGGGTACAGATCTTCGTGGCGAGAATTTCTTTGGCGCTATCCTGGCGAATTACGAAACGATCGAGGTATTCGTGGAGTTCCGCGGGTTTCATATCGAAACGGACGTTACCCGGTTTATCTTCTTTGGGGGGTTCATTTCCCTGATCAGTCTCTTCGGCTCCCGGCCAGGGTCCTAGTTGAGTTCCCATTATCCTTATCCGATTACCGTACTTATCGGCCAGGAAATCATTTATCTCTTTTTCGATTTCTTTCGGATCAGGTAGATTCGCCGCTCGTATATCGTCTTTTTGGTCCATTGTCGTCAGCCTTTCCAAATTGTCATCAAAACAAACCTAGTTGGCCATTTTTAAATAAACATATATGTAGTCTTGGATCAATAGTCAATTAGGATATTCAAAATATTGTCGAGTATAGGTAAGGTATTTCCAGTGTTAAGTTTAGCATCCAGGTCAAGATAGAAGAAGCTTTCCGAAGTCGATGTCCAAGTTTGGGCTTGTCTTGTTAGGAGATATTATATAATATGATCGTGTTTTAGATGGCGTTTATTCATTCTATCTCAATCATTTGACTATTATGAACTAACTTGGACTATTTGATTTTTCTACGGTAGTCTTTAAATAGATCACCCCCTAAAATTTGCTGAGACGCAAGGAGATGAGTCATGTCGGGCATGTCTGCCTTTCACGTTTCTACCAAGGAGGAGCAAGAAGTTCTCAATCTTTTGGAGGCTTCGTGGAGAGATTTAGCTGAAGAACGAAATAGGGTCGCTGAAGTCGAAAACATTAATGAAAAACTTCTTCTTGAAATCTCCCGGCTTGAAGAAACTCAAAAAGCTTTGATCCGAAGTGAGATACGGTGTTCGACCGTATTGGAAGCGTCCCAAGACTATATATTCATGAAAGACTTGAACCTCCGATACACTGACGTAAATTCCGCTTTACTCGAAATGCTGGGCCAACCACGGGAGATGGCTATTGGAAAAACCTTTGAGGAGATTAATGGGGTAGAGGTTTCCGATGAAGTAATAGATGTAGAAAAACGCGTCTTGAATGGTCATGTCGTAAAGAACGAATACAGTTTCTGCATCTCAGGGCGTCGTATTTACGTAAGCGCGATCCGAACGCCCATAAGGAACTCGTGCGGTCATGTAGTAGGACTTTGTGGAATCGCTA
>JARLHM010000072.1 GCA_031292235.1 Syntrophaceae bacterium
ATAGGTCGCGTTGTTGTTCAATGTCCTCAAAAGAGTTTGCAGGCGCAACAAATACGCCAAAATTTATAAACACGATGGGTAGCGCCACAGTTACTAATGCCTGGAAGTAATTACCTTTTTTCATCCCTATAACTCCTTATGCAAAAGTTGCTAAAAATGCCTCAATTAACACCTCAACAATATAATTATATGCATTTCAACCTCGATGTTAGCAAAATGTCGAAAAATCGCGTACCGCGTCATGGTTTTACCATAAAATCACCGAGTATAAATATATTATGACATAATATTAAGAGGCCATATTTTTATACAAGTAACAATTGATAAACTTGAGAATTTATTTGTTGATTGACTTTTATTAATACATTTGGTATAGTTACTATAATTCCATGTCAACAGGAGATGAAAAACATGACAAGATTCCTTGTTTTGGTATCTTTTCTGGTTGTATGTCTATTTGCCAATTTTTCTGGACAGGCGCTTGCAAGCGTCACAAGTGATGGCCTATCGTTAGATAATTTTAAATTGGCCGATTCAAAGCCATATGACGCGTTAGCAAAAGCCTTTCAGAAAACTCATCATCAAGCCGTGTCAAGTAGCAGTACAAAAACTTCCCATAAGAAAGCTACATCCAAGCTGTCTAAAAACTCGAAGCCCCATAAACAGAGTAAGGCTTATAAAGGGAAGAGTTCAAAAAATTACAAAAAATCATCAGTTAAGAAATCCAGAACGTACAAAAAGGCAGCTTACCACCGTTAAATTCAACTCAGTCTCAGAACGCCGCAAAAATTCGGACCCACCTTTTGATTACAAAGGGTGGGTTTTTTGCTAATATTTAAAACCATAGAGGGCGGTGTATGGGTCCACACTTTACAAAACAAATATGTATTCATGGTCACTTCTATCAACCACCAAGAGAAAACCCGTGGCTTGAAGAAGTCGAAAAACAGGATTCCGCGCACCCGTTCCATGATTGGAACGAAAGAATAGCCTATGAGTGCTACCGCCCAAATTCCGAGGCCCGGTTGTTGGACAGCCAGGGAAGATTGCGCCAAATAATTAACAATTATGAATACATCAGCTTCAATTTCGGCCCCACGTTACTTTCATGGATGGAACGGCAAGAAAAGACCGCCTACGAATTAATTCTAAAAGCTGACGCGAATTCTATAATCAATAGGTCCGGACATGGCAATGCCATAGCTCAAGCTTACAACCACATGATCATGCCCTTAGCCACGCTACGGGACAAGATCACACAGATACTGTGGGGAATTAAGGATTTTAAGAAACGTTTCATGCGTGATCCTGAGGGCATGTGGCTTCCTGAGACGGCTGTGGATTTGGAAACGCTAAAAGTAATGGTAGACAACGGTTTATTGTTTACAGTCCTATCACCTCATCAGGCGAAACGATTTCGTGAAAAATCAACTGATTACTGGCGAAATATCGATGGGACCGCAATTGACCCATCTAGACCCTACCTGTGCCAGTTACCAAACGGATCTCAGATTACCATTTTCTTTTTTGACACCCCCATATCTCAGGCAGTTGCTTTTGAAGGCTTGCTTAATAGTGGGGCTGCTTTCAAAGATCGGCTTATGGGGGCTTTTTCCAACCAGCGGGCTTGGCCCCAATTAGTAAATATTGCTACGGATGGTGAGTCCTACGGGCACCACCATCGATTTGGTGAGATGGCTTTGGCTTTCGCTATAGAGCAGTTGATCAATGAACCTGACCTAAAGTTAACGAATTACGCGGAATTTCTTGCAAGCTATCCACCTGTTGCCCAAGTAGAAATTATTGAAAGGACTTCGTGGAGTTGTTCACATGGGGTGGGGCGTTGGACGAGAGATTGCGGATGCTCTGCCAATCAAAAGCCGGGATGGAACCAGGCGTGGCGTACACCGCTACGCAAATCACTCGATTTAATCCGTGACGAGGTTGACCAATTATTTGAGAAACGAGGAGAAGATTTATTCAAAGAACCATGGACCGCACGCGACAATTACGTTGATCTCCTATTACATGATCACTCTGAAATGAATGCGTATCTAAAATCATGTGAAAAAGGGGATCTTTCACCCGCCGAATATGTTGAAGCGTTAAGTCTACTGGAAATGCAAAGAAACCGAATGTTCATGTACACGAGTTGCGGGTGGTTTTTTGACGACATTACTGGAATTGAAACTTTGCAGATATTGAGCTACGCTGCACGCGTTCTGCAATTGGCGAGCGCCTATGATCCTGCTCTGGTCAACGAATTCTTAAGAGAATTGTTTCCTGCGGTTAGTAACATTCAATCTCACATTCATGGGGATGAGCTTTACAAAGAAAAAATTGCCCCGCAGGTGATTGATCTTCCACAAGTGGCCGCGCACGTGGCTATTTCAGCTCTTTTTGACAAACCCCACGCTTCCCCCAAAGTGTATGTCTATAAAGTCTATTTGATTGATTTTGTACGAGAAGACTTTGGGGAACGAATATTATTGATCGGTCAGGTGAGGATACAAAGTTCCGTTACACTTCGCGAACAGCGACTCATTTTTGCCGTTTTGTATTTGGGAGCGGTTGACCTTCGCTGTTCAGTTCAACCACTGTCAGGTGGGCAGCTAGGTTACGAGGACTTAAAAAGGGACCTCATAGACACTTTCAAAAAACATTCCTCCACAGAATTGATACGAAAACTCGATGGATATTTTCCCCATAAGTATTTTACCTTTAAGGATCTATTCATAGAACAAAGATCCAGGCTTCTTGAAGCCGTAACCAGGAGAATGTTTCAGGAACAAGCGGCGTTATTGGGCACATTTTACAAAAAGAATGAAGATTTAGCCCGCCTAATAGTGAATCACAGCTCACGTTTACCTGACACATTCAGGGCAGCCGCAAGATTTGTTTTAAACCGGAGGTTCCTTAGAGAGCTAGAAAAATTATCGCAGGAAATCTTCCCGGAAGGCCTAGAATCAGTCCTTAGAGATATAAACTTTTGGAAAATAGAATTGGATCTGAGCGCAGCCCAAAAACTAATAAGCCATCGAATCGGACTTCTCGTTGAAAAACTCGGTCAGGACTGGTCAAATAAATCCGTTCTTTCTGAAATCTTCCGGTTTCTGGATATGGCGCAGAATCTTGATATCCCTCTTCAGCTTGGTGAAGCTCAGATAGAGTTGTTTCGGATTATCCACAAGGATGAAGGTCAGCCTAAAAAAGAAATTTCACCGGAAATGAAAAAACTTGCAGAGCGGCTGGCGGTAAAATTGGACTGAAACGGGCCAACATGGGTGTTTTAAATGATAGCCTTTTATTTTGAATCCAAGTACCCGAATTCTTTTAATTTGTTAATACTCCTAGTCCAATTTGGAGAGACTTTCACAAACAGTTCAAGCCTGACGGAACGCTCCAGGAACTCTTCAATTCTTTGTCGGGCCGCCGTTCCAATGCTTTTAATCATGTTTCCACCCCTTCCGATCAAGATCTTTTTCTGGCTGTCCCGTTCAACATGAATGTTTGCCTGAATTAAAACCCTGTTTTCGATTTCTTTGAACGTTTCTATTGTAACTGCTGTTTTATGAGGGACTTCCTGGACCAGGAGTTTCAGAATCTGCTCTCTAATCAACTCTGTGGCAAAAAATCGCTCAGGCATATCGCTCAGGTCATCCTCGCTATACAAATAAGGACCTATAGGTAATAGCTCTGTCACTCCTTTTATAAGAAGATCGCAATTGTAACCAGTAAGTGCGCTGATTCCCAAAACCAAACTGAATCGCTTGTTGGACAATCTTTTAGAAACTAGGTCCTCGGCGAATTTTTTATCAAGAGTATCAATCTTGTTGATAGCCAAAATGATTGGTTTTCCGGATTCCGATACGAGACGTTCAACTTCTTCGCCCTGGTCGGATTCTTTGGTAGTTGGGTCTATGACAAAAACAATTATGTCGGTCATCTTAATAGTTCTTAAAACAGATTCAACAAAGGCCTGATTCAGAGCTGAAGTCGCTTCATGAAACCCGGGAGTGTCCTGGAATATAATTTGAGCGTTCGGAAGTGTCAGTATTAACGATACGGTGTTTCGTGTTGTTTGTGCTTTTGAAGATACGATTGACAGCTTTGTGTCTGTTAATCTGTTGACAAGGGTCGATTTGCCTACATTGGGCAGACCGACTATTCCGGCGAATCCTGCTTTAGATATGGGGGTCTTTACACGTTCCATTAAATATCCTTGACCGAATCTTACATTCAGTTTATATAATTATCTTTTACGGCCATGGAGAGATGCCCGAGTGGCCGAAGGGGCGCGACTGGAAATCGCGTGAATGCTCACAAGGTGTTCCGAGGGTTCGAATCCCTCTCTCTCCGCCAGTAACTCATTCATATTTCAAGTTGTTTTTTCTCCCAATCCCACAATAAAGTTTCAACGAATACCAGATTGCTCTCGTATGCTGCGAGCCACAGCCGAGACGTCCTCGTCGCCATAACCGTTCGCAATAACAGCGGTTTCTATCTGATCCACCAGAGCAGCCATCGGAAGTGTAACGCCGAACTTCCGGGCTGTCTCAAGGGCTATCCCAAGGTCCTTCTGATGAAGCCTGACGCGAAAACCCAGTGGGTAGGTGTTGTTAATCATATTCCTGGCGCGATTGCTAAGCACCCAGGAACCGGCAGCGCCTTGACTGATCGCCTGGACCACTTTTCCCATATCCAGGCCCGCTTTGAGCCCCAGAACCATTCCTTCCGCAACACTAACATACACACCAGCGATAATAATTTGATTTATAGACTTAGTGATCTGCCCCGCTCCAATGGGCCCAACATGCGTGATCGTGGTACCCATTGACTTTAGTACCGGCAATACCTTCTCTACGTCCAGACTATCACCACCAACCATTATAGCAAGAGTTCCGTGTATAGCTCCTTCGGACCCCCCGGATACAGGGGCGTCCACCATTTTTATGCCCTTTTCGGACAAAGCGTCAGCCATCCTACATGTGGCCTCGGGACTAATAGTCGACATGTCCACAACTACTGACCCCGGTTGAGCCCCATGAATAATGCCGTTGTCTCCCAGGACGACTTCTTCAACATCTGGTGTATCACTGAGGCAGGTTATGATCACCTCCGCCTCGCGAGCGGCTTCCAGCGGCGTTATGGCGCGCTTGGCGCCGTGAGCAGCCAACAACTCTTCCTTGCTTCTTGTGCGATTATTGACGACAAGATCATGGCCGGCCTTCAATATGTTTAAGGCCATTGGTTCTCCCATAGTGCCTAGTCCAATAAATGCGACCTTCATTAGAATTTCCTTTCAAGATTAAATTGTAACTCTTTGTAAAGACAGGCCTCGGCCTTCTTGTTAAAAAAAACAGCTTCGACATGGCTGCGGCGATTATCTTAGAATCTTGAAGGCTTGCATATGATCTCTCTGACTTTCAAACGTAGAAAATCGGCGCTATTCGCAGGTTGGAGCACTAAAGCCGTGTCTACGCCTCTCTCTGTCCCTCCAACTGAGATAACATCCTGATCAGTCCTAATGAGTCCGGCGTCTGCGGCCATCAGCGCCAACTCTATCGCCACTTTAGTCCCATGTCCAAATGTTCTGAGTGTGAAGGCGATTATCTCATCAACCTGGTAGGCGCCCAGTTGTTTCCTAATGCTTCGACCGACGCCACCAAAGGCATGCTGGGTAGTCAACACGTTAACCCCCATTGATCGAAGCTTTTCATGAACTTCCAAGGGCATTTCCTGCTGATTTGGTTTTTCAAAACCTGTAACGTGGGTGACCACTATGATACGAACATCAGGACCGAGGATCTCTCTCGCCTTTAGCGCAGTGGCGCCTGTTACCGAGGCTATAAGGACATCTTTGATATTAAGCTCCCGCGCTCGCTTATGGACACATTCCAGAACCCTTTCAGTAGCGTTTGATCCGGGTTTGGAGAAATAACAAGTAGAAGCTTCATAATACTGATCTGGAGTTTTCATCTGATTTTCCTCCTTGCCGCCAAATCCAGATTTTGTAAATCCATTTTTGACCAAATCATTCTACGATCATCTGGAAAACTTTTCTATCCTATTAGACACTCTATTTCGTCATGCGCCGACACCATGCAATTTTAACCAGTTGACGATCTCTTCATGAGCTTCAGATACTGTCTGCCCGCCATCTATTCTTTTGATAACATGGTCCTGGAATGTGTCATAAATACCGGACACGGCTTCAAGGCCGTTTCTTTTCTCGAAAACAGAGAACCCCGCTGATCTCGATTGGCCTATCCGCTTAAGCGCTGTCTCGACCGATACCACTATTAGAAACACAACGTCAGGTTCCGGGACCATAGATCGGTTGTAGTCAAGTACCTCAACAGAGTCCAGACCTAGCGCTCCTTGATACGCGGCTGACGAATAGTAATATCGATCACAGATTACATGCTGACCGGCTACCATTGCAGGGTTGATAACTGTTTTAACGTGATCAACGCGGTCCTCGAGGAAAAGCCTTGATTCTTCCTCAGGCTTGAGCCTGGAAGCAAGACTGCGCAGTTTCTGCCCAATTATTCCGTCAGAAGGTTCATGTGTAAGTATAAAAGGAATTCCCTGCGATTCAAAAAAATCCGACAACAACCGCGCTTGTGTGCTTTTGCCACTTCCGTCAATGCCTTCAAAAACGATGAACATGTTATGATAAACCCCAAAACAATCGTTATCCGCGAAACAAAAATATTATGTTCCTAACGTTCGAGTCTGCGATACAATGTTAAGCAATCCAATAGACAATCTCAATGAGAAAGACCATATGTTCAACGTTCCAACTTACAGGATCAAAAAGCTGAACGAGCAACCGGTAAATGAAGATGGAGACTTTGTACTTTACTGGATGACCTCAAGTCGAAGGACTCAATGGAATTTTAGTCTCGACCGAGCCATCATGTGGGCGCAACAGCTTGGCAAGCCGCTGATTGTCCTTGAAGCCCTGAGAGTTGGCCAAAAATGGGCTTGTGAGCGATTTCACAATTTTGTCATGGATGGCATGAGAGACAACCGTCAAGCTCTAAAGGACACTGGGGCCTTCTATTACCCATACGTTGAACCGGTCCCTGGCGCAGGGAAAGGGTTCTTAAAAACTCTATCCGAAAAGGCGTGCGTCATAATTAGCGACTATTTCCCGTGCTTTTTCCTGCCTAAGATGACGCTAGCAGCCTCATCCCAAGTGGCCGGCCGGATGGATCAGGTTGATTCAAAGGGACTGTTGCCACTATTTGAGACAGGTCAGGTTTTTGTCAGCGCTTTCTCATTCCGAAGATACTTTCAAAAACAGCTTCCAAAGCATATTCTGGAAGCCCCTAGCAGCGCGCCATTGACATACCGTAAGCTGCGAGCCTTAGAAAGAATTCCTGAAAACATTTTGAGACAATGGCCTCCAATTGAGGACGCTCTTTTGGACTCAT
>JARLHM010000073.1 GCA_031292235.1 Syntrophaceae bacterium
CTGCCCGGCAAAGAAGAAGCAACTGAGGCCATTGCCACAGCTCGTGCCTTGTTATTAGGGTTGAGGTTGTGTGAGTGTTGAATGGCCTATCATAATTTTGGTCTTGTCCTGCGTTTCGCCAGCCAATCGACAATCCTTAACCTGAGGATACGCAACGTCAAGGAATGAATGATGATTATACTTACAATGAGACTTACCCAAATTTACTTTAAGTGGCAGTCTAACGTGTGTCAATCAATTTTATTGCGCAAGTTGTCTTTTAGCTTTGTAAACCCGGCGAAATTTTCTTGACAGATCATCTTCTTTTATCATGTAACTATCTTGTAGGACCGATAGACATATCAATTCCTATGTTTCATTCTTACAGTGGTAATATCGAACCGTATTTTTTAGCTGCACAAACTTGTTAACGGCAATCTGACGACTATCGCCGAATACCGAACACCATTGATGGCCTAGAAAAAAGCGCCCTGCATAAGTGTATAAGCTGCTTCAAACCAGTCAGAAGGAAAATCACTCCGTGATGTCACCAGCCATTGGATCTTTTTTCTCAATGGTTTGATTTCGGAGCATGGACAAAGAATTTCGTTTCCACGGCATACGACACACATCAGCCGCACAAATATATCAGTTGACTGGCGACATTAAGGCGGTTCAGGAAATACTCGATCATACAAGTTTCAAGACTTCAAGTAGATATATCCATGTATTTACGGATCACTTCAAAGCGATAGCTGAGAAGATGAGTCCACTTCGTAACATATTGAAATAAAGGTGGTTTTAGCGTGCCCTCTAAATGCCCTCCAGGTCGTAATTCGCTAATGATTTCAATATACGTCAGATGACTCTTAATCAGTAGGTTTGGGGTTCGAGCCCCCGACGGCCCACCAATAATATCAACAACTTACCATCTTTATAGCTTGTTTTCGCATCTCTAGGCTTGGGCTGCCAATCGATTTAGTTAATGATTCTAGAATGTTAAAATATGCTAAGATATATTTCGACGAAGTCTCGCAAAACCGCTCTGGACAAGGACTTTAGCAGATGGAACAACTGATCTTTAGTCAGTTGTCGTTAATAATTGCAGGGAAGCACCATTAATTGCCCCGGCAACCCGGGATTTTTCAAAATGTTCCGTTTAGGCATAATTCCCCTATCTTCTGCAGAGAGCCAACGCATCGACCTTCTTTGATGTCCCCGAGGCCGTAAATATCAAGATTGCAGTCAGCGACTTGTACGATTCTTCCTGTAGACAAGGCAAAACACGGCTGCACGCGTTTGTACACTCAGAGTGGTATAGGTTTTTTATAATTACTGTGTTCAGCGTGCCCGAATGCGAACCCGTGGTCGGTCACCGTTTGGCAATCATGTGATAAATTGATATCCTATCAAGCCCCAAATTGACTCCCCATTACGTGTCCAAAGAAAACGGGGCCGCCCCAGTCACATTTCCGAAGAAGCTTGCCACCTCGCATCCCTGTCTAACCTAGTTCCCCCTGACGAATCCGGATGTCCCGCTGCGGGAATGGCATCTCGATTCTCCGTTTCGCGAACTCTTCGCAGATAGCTCGATTTATCTGATCTGTTGCCTTTGCTCTGAATTCCGGCTGAATAATCCAGACCAACACCTGAAATTCCACCGCTGAATCACCAAAACTCGCAAGCCTAACCGATGGCGCCGGTTCTGACACTACGTACTCGCACCTCTGACATGCAGTGAGCAATGCCTGTTCCACTTCGTTCACAGACGATCCATAGGCTACTCCTACAGGTACAGTAATCTGAGATTCGGTCACAGGAGCACTTTCGTTGACAATCTTCATGTTTGCTATACTGGCATTGGGGATGGACACAAGTATTCCGTCGAGTCTCTTAATACGAGTGCTGCGGAGACCTATTTCTGTGACTGTGCCGTGATCTCCCTCTCCCATTACAACGAAATCGCCCAATTTGAATGGCCGATCCAAGAGAATGGCAATGGTTCCTATCAAATTTGATAGAGCTTCTCGCCCAGCCAATGCCACGGCAAGTCCACCGACGCCTAATCCTGTGACCAAAGAGTACGTAGGCAGACCCAAGCGAGCCCCCAATCGGATGGCAGCCCCAGCAACAATTACGACAGTCACAACATCAAATCCGAAGCGAATGAGTTGGGCATGCATACCCATTGGTTCAATTCTGGCCACGGCGATAACAAATCCAGCGGCTCGATTGAGGATCGCCCCTATGAACCACATCCTCGAGCCATAGGAGATCAACAAGAATACGAAAGCTATGCCCAAATACGTATCGGCATCCCGAAAGTGCAGACCATATACGACAAACCAGAGACCCGTCTCCGCAAACAGGACCAGCATGAGGGGTATGACAAGACCGCCTAACGAATTGGTGAGGTTTGAATTGAGTTTCGCGTCGAGGATGCCGAGCGCTTTAAAAACAAACCTAAATGCTAGCAGCACAGTCACTGCGCCGACCAGGAAGTACAGAATCAATCCTGTCCATTGCCACAAAGCCTGTCCAAAGATTCCTGCCTTCATCCATGACGGAAGCCGATCCATGAGCGCTTTAGAAACAATCGGACCAGCAGAAGAAGTCAATTGCTCATAGAGGGCTCCTTCAGCGCCAGGTTTGTACGGCAGCGACTTGACTTTGTTGTAGAATTCTTCCGACTCTTTTACCGTTTTTGGTGAAAACAGGAATCGTCTCTCGGTATTTCCGCCATTGACAGCCTCAATCGTGATTTCAGTGTAAGGGACAGTCCAACTTGTCAACTTCTCGGTTATAGCGGTTTTTGCGTCAGGAATCTCCTCAAGAGGCGGGAAATCAATCCGATCAAGTGTTTCTTTGAGGTACAGAGCAGCATACACACCCAGGACAGGTCTTGTGGCGGGTGCTTCGGTATCTAGATTGAGACAACGCACACCGCGATTGAGAAAGTCGAAGGCTTGGTCCCTGTGGCCTGCCTTATAGGATGATACTGCTTTGTTCATTTCTTCTAGAAACGTGTTGAGTGTTGCTCTCGGACTTGAAGTGTCCGGCGGGGCCAGAGGATGAACTGCTTGGGCTGCGGCGGCAGTGTATCCGCAGATCCACAGCGCAATGAGAGAGGCTATCGTCATGAAGAAACGTGAGTTCAAAAATAATTCCAGACAGCAATGAAACTTTGATCTCTTGTGATTTCTTTGAATCACTGTAAGGTGGCAACATTGTGGATTACATTTTCCCATACGAGGCTACGCCAATTGCTAAACACAGCCACCCAATCATCAACATTCCAACTCCAATAGGAGTAATAGGACCATACAACTTTGACCCAATAAGACAAAGCAGGTAGATACTCCCTGAAAAGAAAATCGTTCCGGCCAGAAAAAGCCATCCAGAAGCTGTAACGAACTTTCCAGGCCACTGCGTGGTTGCGAAGCCTGATGCGATAAGGGCCAGGGCGTGATACATTTGGTATCGAACACCGATCTCGAAGACGGTAAGCATATCTGCCGAAAGTTTCCCTTTTAAACCGTGGGAACCATAGGCTCCAGCGGCGACTGCAACAAATGCGGAAAGCGCTCCAATAACAAAAAATATCCGTTCCATTTATTGTCTCTAGTCTCCAGGATAAAAAAACGTCTAAACAATTTTTAACCTTAACATAAGAATAACACACCGGTTAGGGTCTGTCAGGAGTTCTAGCGGATCATGTTTATTGAAATACAATTGGTTGTCAATCCCTAAATAAGGACCCATGACTCTGAGTATTTCAGTGAATTTGTGGAGAATTTAACACCCGGTTACCTCTCATATCCGCGACCCGGTTTTGGCCTTATACAAGTCACTGGAGACAGTAAGACTGTCCAGCAAATGTTCGATCTTTGCTGGACCCCGTTTGGAAGGAGAACTACGAACTGCAAAGTTGGCCTTTTGATCCGCAAGCTTTTTCGTTTGTTCTGGACAAAAGTCAGTCTTCTTTTCAGCTTTATCTCCTAGCCTCTAAGCAGCTCAAATTAAAAATACAAGATACGCAATTTCGCGAAGATCCAAAAATATTTGGTTTACTTCACACTAGGAAACTTGATGCTTATCTGGATTTTTGTCCTGATAATTAAGAAGATCATTTTCAGAGACGCTTTACATTGGAGGGGCACATCTTACAACCGTAATCGTTATCAGTCAAAGTCACTTGAACCATAAGTTAACTGTACCCCGGCGGAGCCGAGGGTCAGTTAACTCGATTTTATACAACTGTGGCACAGAAAGAAGGCTGTCAAACTCTTCCAACGACATGCAGCGCCTCTAATTGTTGGGAATATTAACCCGTGTCGGAAATGACGACTTGGTAACGTAATTTGGATGCGTCTTAAATCACTCTTAGTCTACAACTTGCACTCTTTTTCGCTTTACTTCGTCTTTTCGTCGTCTTTCGGCTGATCAAGCCGAACCAGCAACCATTGCTGTGTCTTCTCATTGCCGAAATGCACAAGCGCTTCGGTTTGATCTTGTGTCAGATTGAAAACGCCCGTCTCCATGATTATATCGGTGTTCTTACCGTCACCGAAAGTCCATGCCGCTCGCTGGGTCTTTTTGTCGACCTTGCCTTTCACAGGACGAGTGATGTTGGTCGCTGTGTTGTAATAAGTCCCGGCTATAACTCCGTCTTTGTCCACCGCAAGCTGCAAGAGCGCATTTGAATCAGTAGCCTGGTCTCGCGAGATAGCGAAAACCCCAAGCGGTAGCCATTCTGTTTCAGGCGCTTGGGTTGTAGCGCTGGTGGCGAGGTCACTCGCCTGCTTATAATATTCCTCGGCGCTCGCGACTTTTTTACCGTTCATGTAGACTTGTTCGTCCTCGTAATATACACCTTCACCATAATCATAATAGGCAGGAGAGTCCCAGGCGCTTCCGGCCACCCAACCGCCTAACGCGGCCCAAGTAGCGGGCCTCCACCAATGATTACGAGCGTATTGGTATTTCCCCATGTTTTGCCAATAAGCCTGGGCCATGTTTGGATGGTCTTTCCACCATTGGGGCGTAAAAAGATTGTCGTATCTGCCCTGCATGTTGTCTCGAATTTGGCCGGCATTTGCCCGTGAAGGCAATTGCGAAGGACGATCCGCTGCGCCCGGTCTAGCATCAAGACCTGGACGCCCCCCTGCTCCTGGTCTTTCAGCAGGAAGCGTACCTGCCTGGAGACGATCTCCACTCCCAGGTCGTCCTCCGGAATCGGCCCTGTCCCCAATACCGGGCCTTTCCCCTCCCGGTTTCTGGGATCCCAGCAATTGCTGGGCCCCTGCAAATCCGAGCGCTCCCGCGGCTGCGCCAACGCCAACCTTCCCCAAATCCGAGAAACCTTTGCCGCCCTGTTGGGGTAGATTCAAGAATTGCTGCACATCACCCCGGCTCGGTTTCGATCCCCCTGCGCCGGGAAGTTTGGTCTGAACTTTTGAGCCGGCAGCCGGGGAAAGTTTTTGGCCGGAATGACTGGGGCGGTTAGACGCAGCCTTGCTGGGAGAAGAAGAACGCTGCGACTGAGATGAGACATTGCTCGATTGTCTCGGTTTTGACTGCGAAGCTGATGAGCGCGAGGAGGAATGGGAACTCATGGAAGGACTGCGGGAAGCGGCGCCCCCTCCTCGATAGGCCGAGCCCCCACCGCCATAGCCTCCGCCCCGGCCCCCTCCTCCGAAGCCGCCTCCTCCTCGTGAGAAAGCGTCGTCAGCGTTTAAAAAGAGGAAAAATACAAACGATATAGGTAAAGCGAATACAGCTAGTCTTTTCATGAACTCCTCCGTCATTTCCCGGATCCTGATTGAGCTTTTTGGCCGATCTTCCTTACTACGGTCACCTCTTCGATGTCCGGAAGAAGTTCTCCGTCAACTTCGCGGCTAACGGACTGCCAGGTGAAAGTGTTCGGATCCACATATGTGTAAATGTTCATGGATGACGCTTTCTGACCGGTACCAAGGACGCTTTTCACCTTCACCGTCCATCTATTGCCCGCCCTGGACCATTCGCCTTCCCCAAAACCAGCTTTGGTGTCGAATACCCAGGAGCGAATCTTTTTTGCCACGGGATCCCAACCAATGACCTGTGTACCCTCGAGATCGACGTGATCCCCCACAATCACACGAAATGTACCGTTAATGAAGGCATAATCCTTGGTCCAGCGAAAGGTTGTTTCAACGCTAGCATCGTCGTCCTGGTCCACCCAGTCTCCAATGAGCCATTCGAGTTCCCCAAGTTTTGCAATTGTGGCTATAGGAACAGAGGATTCCTCTTCTTCCACTTTAGAAAGCTTCCATGTTCCGTTTTCTTTTACGAGAGTAGCGGTGAAAAGAACTTCTTCGTTGTCTTCCCCGGGACTATGAAACACGGCAAAACCTTTGGATATCGCAAGATCAGGCGATGGAAGTTCAACGTCGAAAAGAGCCGCCTTCACCTGGATGCCCTTGTGTTCGGCAAAAAGCTTTTCCAAGGCGGGCCTTATTTCATCCGGCCCCTTAGCGCTCTCTCCGTTCTGGCCAATGTAAGTGCCGGCCACGCACCAATGCGCAGCAGCAGCCGAAGCGTCCCCACGGTTATAAGTGTCCACATAAGATTCAACGGCTTTTCGAATTGCGATTTCATCCTGAGTGAAGCCGGTGTTTTCAGCGCTCACTCCGCAAACCATTAATATTGTGCCGATTATCAAGGCCAGTGCGACTCTGCCCACTATGGCGGTCCTCCTTACTTGGTAGTCCAGGTTTTATGTCAGAAAATATAGTGTTTGTGAATCAGAAATCAACACTCATTACGCTCTGAAACATCCAGATCGGGTCGATGCTCTTGGCGGGATTAATGCCCCAGCCGTCACCGGCGACCGGGACAACGAGTTTCATGTCCGTACTCCAAGTGTTGGCCACGGCTTTGTCTATACATGCGAACTTGAACCAGTCTCCGACTTTCCAGTAGGCTCCGCGCATTCGCAGGGTCAGGCCTTCCAGCAGTTTCCAATCGGCTCCCACGCCAAGTTCCCAGCCCAAAGAGTTGTTCGGGATGTTCGGAGCAAAGTTGGGCCCCTGATTCTGCGGAGCGTTTAAAAGCGCCCCCAATCCTTCGCCGGGCGTCTGACTCTGCCCGAGAAGAATCGCCCTTCCACAGCCCTCTCCGTCCGCTTGCAGGGTCAAAATGCCCCATGGCCAACCGCCGGAGACCCTGTCCGCGTAAAAGAAGGAGCCATATAGGTTCAAGTTGGCTGCTACTGCGTAATCGAGCCGGGCGCCGAAAGAGTTTGCGTCGGTCATGTGGCCTTCGCCGTTCCCGCTGACGGCCAGCAATCCGGCGCCATACTGGTAGCCAATGAGCAAACTGTAAGGAAGGTGGACATGGCTGGACGGGATGTATGAACCGTTAAGCACGTTCTCCCAGGACTGACGGTCGATCCAGACGCCCCCGCGGCGGTCTGGACCGGGTATCCACGACCAGAGGAGACTCAACTTCGCTGGGCCCCATAATGCGCCAACTTCCATCGCCCACTTCCAGGTTTCCGTGTAGGTCGGCTTGAACCGGCTCCCTCGTCCGTCGGCATAGTCATACAGCTTTTCGTTGCCATAATTAAGCAGAAGTTCGCTGGCAGCCTTTTGGATGCGTATGTCGCCCCTGAGCCACGCGAGTTCCGCATTCAGGAAAAGCTGTCCGTTGAAGTACTTGAAATACACCGAGCCGTCCTCCAGCGATGAATCATACGTGCGGGCTTGTTGGTCACCATTACCAATGATACTACCAGTGACGACCGCACCGTTGTTAATTGCGGCAGCGGGGCCGTTGTGAATGCTGTGCCACTCGTACAAGACGCCCATGTTCACGTTGCCAGCTCCATAGGTAATGAACCCGCCGGGCTGTAGCTGACGCTTCCGGTCATTGTCCCAGAGCCGGTAGTTTTCAACTCTAGTGCGGTAAACGTCAAGCTGAGTTCCTGTATCTAGAGGGCTTGGTTGAAGTTGAGGTCCAGCAACTGTTATGTTGCTGATCACGTCCCGACCGGCCAGGGAATTCAACCAGGCCTGACCACGCCAGGGATAGCAGAACAAGCCTATCCTCAAAGGTCCATACGGGGCGACCAAACTGAGAGACTCGGTAGTATCGTGACTCGCTTCGTATTGGAGCCCCATACCCCCCCAAGGTCCCTTTTGCCGGCCACCAGGACGCCCCAGGGGGTCTGGGCTTCCATCCACCACTGGGTCCACTGACCAGTCGCAATTGGGTTCCATGCGCCGGGCGCTGTGCTGTTCGCATAGAGACCGTACTCTGTGACAGCGGAGTTGCCGATCTGATACGCCGCCCTGAACCTGATCGCATTGTTGACGCGAATCTCCGGCATCAACTCCATACGGCTCCATTGGAGCGACGCGTCCGCGCCGGTCACCATACCGTAATGGGTGCCATTGATGGTCCTCGCTCCCACCCATGCGTTCATGGCGTTGACTTTTGGCTGACCGGTCTGGGAAAGGCCTGTTGAGGCGGCGGCATGGGTTGCGACAAACATGGTCAGCAATCCGACCAGCAAAATGGTGAGAATCGATTTCATGTATTCGTCCCAACCGATTACCGGTCCCTGGACCAGTTCACCCAGGCTTCGTCATGGACCCGGACATCGGGAAAGCCCAGGTAACGCAGGATAAAGAAGGTATCGGCGGCGGCAAGGCCGGTGTCACATGTGGTGATCACGGTCTTGTCCGGGGTGACGCCGTAAGTTTTAAGCATCCACAGCAGCTCCGCCGGTGGCTTCAGAACGCCGTTGTCCATGATGAGAGCGCCGAGCGGCAGGTTAATCGATCCCGGAATGCGGCCGGGCCGGGTAGCCTTCTCGTGCTTGGTCTCGCCGAGGATCCGGTCGATGGCGCGGCCATCGACAACAACCACGTTCGGCTTGCCTAGGAGCTTGGCCAGAGCATCGCTGTCCACGACAAGCTCCGGATGCGCCGTCCCGTTGAAAGAGCGTGCTTCCCGAACAGAAGGCTCGGTACTCTTGTGGAACCCCGCCGAGTGCCATCCCTCGATGCCGCCGTCCAGTAGGGAGACGTGGGTTGCGCCGGCCCATTCCAGAACGGCGCCAAGCGCAGTTGCCGTCAAACCGCTCTGGTCATACACGATGATATGATCGTCGGCCGCTAGCCCGGCGCGGCCGAGAGTGGCCGCTACTTCCTTGTGGTCTACGAGCACGAAGGGCTTCTCCGCATCGCCGCTGGTACGAAAGCCGCTCTTCATAGGGTCGAACGATATGGCGCCTTCAATGTGCCCCTTGTCGTAAGCATCGCGACTGCGAGCGTCGACGACCACCACGTTCTTCTTACCTAGGTTCTCGTGAAGCCATTGGGCATCCACAACCAAGCCGGTTCGGACCTTGCTCGTGTCAATAACGAGTTTCTGGGTTTTCGCGATCCGCTTTGGCACCTTACTGTCGGGAACGACCACCTTTTGGTTCGCTTGCTTCTCGTAGTCGAGAAGATCGGAGCTAGAGAGGAACAGCGCCCGGTTGCCGTGGCAGTGGTTGCAGTTGGCCGCCTGCCAGGTGCGCCGCTGAATGTTGTGCGGAGAAGCCCGCTTCCAGGTGGGGACGTTGCCGAAGTTGGTGAATCCATCCTTACCGTAGAAGTCGAACATATTCGGGTCGGACGGCACGTGGCGGACCAGCATGAACCGGTATCCGGCGCCAGGAGCCTTGGGGTCGTAGTTTAACCCGATCTTGAGGGTCTCCGCCTCCCGTTGGTTCTGGAAGAACGCCATCCCCTCGCTATTCTTTCCCACGTGGCAACTGTAGCAGTTGACGTAGGTCTGGGAGTGACACACCTGGCACTGCACCTTGCCGACATGAATCGCGTGATCTCTTACGGAACCATACTGTAGGTCCTGGTGACAGTCGGTGCAACGCGCCATTTCTTTCAGATCGTAACGGCCTTTGAGGTCCTTGGGCACCGCGGCGTGCATCTCTTTCGCCTTATGACAACCAACGCAGTCCATGGCCGTCTTTGCCGCATGGACGTCCCCCTGGCCGCGCTGCCCATAGAACTCACTGCCCACGCGGCTGCCGTGGCAGGCGGTGCACTGGTTGATGGGGTCGGAGCGCTTCTGAAATAAATGTCCCTTGACAAACCCCTTCTGCGCGAATACGGGCCGGCTCACATGGCAACCCCCGCAACCCGTGTGGCAGCTAGCGCAGTGGTTCTTTCGCGCCTCCTCGGTGTGCCCCCACTTTTTCATGTTCGCCCGACTCTTGAGCACCAGAGGAAACGTGGAAAGGGTGGCGTGCAGGGAATCCTTGGCCGTTGCTACTATCTCCTCATGGCAATCCCCGCAGGCCTTTTTAGGATTATTGACGCTTGGAAGGGGATCGAAGCCCGCATGGGCGGTGGCCTTGTCCGTGCTGGCAGAATCGCCACCGTGGCAGGTGACGCAGTCAATTTCGCCGTGGGGGGTGGAAAGAAAATCCTTGGAAACAAGGACCTTCTCTAACGGCTCCAACGGAGCCACCTGCCCTCCTCAGCCGCTGCCTGATTGCATGGCCGATGTCTTAGACTTGGCCCCGCTGAGATTTTTTGAGAGCATTGCCGAATCAAGATGACAGGTTATACAACCAGACTGCTCTTCGGCCAAAACCACCGATGCCATACCGATGGACAGCAGGCACGCGAAGGCTGCTGTATAAAATCTTGAGTTTCGTTTCATGGCGGTTTTCCGTTCTCTTGAAATTAGTTCTGGAATTATGTGGCGGTCTTGCCAATTCTGAAGCGTTTTTGCCTGGAATCGGGTCTCGGTATTGTCCCCCTGATAACGAAAGCGTCGTCCGAATGGTTCCTACGGTGCAGGAAAAATGCAAAACCGTCGCCATGTTGATAAAAAAGCATTATTCCCCAGTTTGGGAGCGTACCACACCCCTTGTTCCCCGGTCAACTCAAATCCTTGGCGTGGCCGCTTATACGAAAACAGCTCGTAGTAACAGGTCAAGGGGAATACGGACGCCACAGGAACATCCCACGTTCACCCGGGCGACATGCCACTTTCGCTCCGACCTTGACCAGACGCTTGATGAGCCACTCCATTAACCGTTTGACTTCATTAATGGTACAAAATGGACACTGGCTTAAGTGCATAAGCTGCTTCAAGCCAGTCAGAAGAAAGATCGCTCCGTGGTATCACAAATCGTTAACCTTTTTTCTCAATTGTTTGATTTTGAGGCATTGACAAAGAATTTCGTCTTCAATATCAGACACACGTCTGCCGCCAGAAATATCAAGTAGCAGTGGACATTAACGTTGTTCAAGAAATATTGTGTCAAACAAGCCTCAAGACATCCAATAGATACATCCATGTGTTTACATACTACTTCAAATCAATAGCTGAGAAGATCGACCCACTTTGTAACATCCTGGATTAATTGGTTCTTTTGCTTGGCCCACCAATGGCCCACTATGTCGTGTTTGTTCAATGATTTCAAGCTATTCCACTGACTCTTAATCAGTTGATTCGGGGTTAGAGTCCTCGATGCCCACCAGAACCGAGCGCTATGATATCATCTGAACATAATTAGGCTGAATCTAGTGGCAGAAAATCAGAACAGCTTGTTAGATCATCCCCCAATTACGTGTACTGTTTCATTTCTTGTTCTAATTTTACTAAACCAAAAATGGAAACTGACGAAGGTAGAGCAAAGGGTCGGGAGAAGTTGGCAGCAATAGGATCTTGACATTAACATTAGCAAACGCATCGCAAGCTTGAACTAACAAGTGACTTCGGATGTCTATTGTGCTAGGATTTTCTAATGGGAAAAAAGAAAACAATGTCACAAGCCATTGAACTTCAAGAGGCCCTGCCGGTAGAATTCGCTACCGAGGAAGCGAGCGAAGATTATCTTGACTACTGCGCTGCATCCGAGGCAATAGCCGAAGCATTGGTGAGCGGCGAGATACGCCCATTTGATGAGTTCGCCAAAGAACTCGGAATTTAATTCCCGACTTGTCTTACGCTCTTCATATTTTAGGCCATGCCGAACGCGATATAAAGAGGATATTCAAGGTCGCTCCTGCCACTGCCACCCTCATTGTTACCGATATCAGAAAGCTTTCCATGAACCCTCATCCTTTGGGACATACGGTCGTGGTAGGCCAGAAAAATGTCTTTCGTATTCATACCGCAAAGAGATACCGGGTCATTTACAGCATATTTGACCAGCTTGGGGCAATAATAGTCGTCACGGTAAGACTCAAAGGCAAGGATACGTACAAGAATATTCCAGTGCATGACATTGCTACCCAGGTCGAGGCGATTGAAGAAAAACTCAAAAGCGCTTCTTACGAAGTTACACATAAACCGACACCTCGGTAATTCTCTGCCTGAACTTCGCTGTTTAGGGAATGTCGTGACCACATTTCCGGCATTTCATGGCTTCCCTCACCCGATTGTCGAGAAAGAGCGCGTGACGTAAAAACCACTCAAAGACATGAAGGCGCTAACTAGACACAGATACGGAGATTGAAAATAGATGAAACACCACATCAACTTCAGTGTGAATGGAGATGACTATTCGCTGGCGGTAGATCCTTGGCGAACACTCAATGAACTGTTGCGGGAAGATCTTAATTTGACGGGAACCAAACTCGGTTGTGGCACTGGCGATTGCGGGGCCTGCACGGTCATGGTTGATGGTCGGACTGTCAGTTCATGTTTAACTCTGGCCGTCTCGGTAAATGGCAAGAGCGTTACAACCGTGGAAGGGCTCGCTCCTTCAGGCGAAGAGCTTCACCCTATACAGGAATCTTTTATAAAAACCGGGGCTATTCAATGCGGTTTTTGTACCGCCGGCATGGAAATGTCCGCTCTACATCTCTTGAACAACAACCCGGAACCTACTGAGAAAGAAATAAGGGCTGGCCTTTCCGGGAATCTTTGCAGATGCACAGGATATAACCAGATCGTGGAGGCCATATCGGTCGCTGCCGAACAGATAAGGGATAGCGAACACGAAAAGGAAGAACGATGAGACTGCCGAAATTCGAATACTTTGAGCCTAAAACACTTGAAGCCGCATTGAATCTGCTGACTCAAAATGGAAATAACGCACATTTATTGGCTGGCGGAACGGATGTCCTTGTGAAGATGCGTAACGGCAGGCTCAAACCCGAAGCTGTGATCGGGTTACAGGGAATTGAAGACTTGAATGGGATTCATTTTGACTCCGGCAAAGGGCTCGCCATAGGCGCAACTGCAAAGCTAGCGGAAGTGGCGTCCAATCCTGATGTCCTGAAACATTATCCCGCCCTTGCCTTTGCCGCTGGAGTAATGGCCAACGTTCAGGTCCGCAACATGGGAACCATCGCCGGGAATCTCTGCAACGCGGCCCCTTCCGCTGAGAACGCCCCTCCCCTCATGGCTATGGGCGCTGAAGTTGCGCTGGCGAACCTTCAAGGAGACAGACGCATAGCGCTGCACCAGTTCTTTAGGGGTCCGGGACTCACTGCTATGGAGCACGGCGAGATCATGACTGCCATCTTGGTCCCTTTTCCCGTCCCAAAATCAGGAGCCTCCTACAAACGTGTATCGGCCCGATGCGGAGTGGATATCGCCGCAGTATGCGTGAGCGCCTGGGTTGCGCTTGACGGCGAAGTCTGCAAAGACGTGAGAATAGTGCTTGGCGCCGTCGCTCCTACACCTATGCGAGCAGTAGGGGCTGAAAGTTTCATGCGGGAACAAACGTGGACACAAGAACTCATAGAAACGGCCGCTGCCCAGGCTGTCCAAGAATCGAAGCCCATATCCGATGTTAGAGCGAGCGCCGACTACCGCAAGAAAATGGTGGCCGTCTTAACTCTCAGGGCACTTGAACAAGCCTATGAACGAGCAATCAAGAATTAGCCCAAACTGATAAGGAATGGTTATGAAACGATTCAACATTGTGGGAACAGATGTCCCCAGGACGGACGCTGAAGCCAAAGCCAGAGGGACAGCTATATATACCGATGACATGAAGTTACCCGGAATGCTTTACGGAAAAATATTGAGGAGCCCGTTGCCTCACGCTCTAATCAGAAATATCGACATCAGTCGCGCAGCTTCATTGCCAGGGGTTAAATGCGTCATCACTGGAGAAGACACTCCAAAAATCAAATACGGTAACTGGCGGCTATTCCCTGAGACTCAGGACGAATATCCTCTGGCTGTTGAAAAGGTCAGGTTCATAGGCGACGAGGTCGCCGCCGTGGCAGCCATAGATAATGACACTGCTGAAGAAGCCCTGGAACTGATTAAAGTGGAATACGAAGAACTCCCAGGGGTCTTTGATGTTGATTCGTCCATTCTGCCCGCGGCTCCTGTCATCCACGATTACTGCCCGTCCAATATCAGTGTGAATCGAAAAATCAAGTATGGAGACATCGAAAAGGGCTTCGCTGAGGCTGACTATGTAAGGGAAGACACTTTCACGATGCAGTCCGTTAGCCATGCTTATCTCGAGCCTTGTTCCGCTCTGGCTCAAGTTGATTTGGACGGCAGAATCACGCTCTGGACTTCAACCCAAGTTCCTTACATCATTCAATGTTTACTGGCTTCAACTCTCAACATGCGGGAAAATGACATCAGGGTGATTAAACCCTTTGTAGGTGGTGGATTTGGCGGAAAGATGGAATTGCGAGCTTGGGAATTTTGCGCCGCGTTCATCGCCAAGAAAACCGGAAGACCTGTGAAGTTTACTCTCAGTAGAGAAGAGGAGTTTCTTACCGGAAGACGCAGGCATCCGATGAAGATCAGGTCCAGGGTCGGGTTCAAGAAAGACGGGACACTGGTAGCCAAGGACCTGAGAATCCAGCTCGACGGTGGAGCTTATAACGCTATGGGACCGACAGCCACATTCCTGTGTGGCAACTTCGGCGCCATGCTTTACCGCTACCCAAATTACAGATTTCACGGGGAACACATTTATACAAACAAGCCACCTGCTAGCGCAATGCGAGGTTTTGGCGCGCCTCAATCGCTTTACGCTACCGAGATTCAGATGAACCTGGCCGCTGAGGAACTTGGCATTGATCCCATTGACATCAGGTTAAAAAACGCTCAGGTGAGCGGCGATAAAATTCCGGATGTAGCCACAATTTCAAGTTGTGGATTCATAGAATCAATCAAAGCCGTTGCGGATATGAGCGGCTGGAAGGAAAAACGGAAAAACCTCAAACCTGGACAGGGTATAGGCATTGGTTGCTATAGCTTTATCTCGGGGGGCGTATTTAACTGGTTCAACACCCAGTATCCCTTTTCCGCCGCTGAAGTCCGTGCTTTTTCCGATGGCACGGTCCATCTTCTCACCATGGCCTCCGATATTGGACAGGGTTCCGATACAGTCCTAAAACAGATATTAGCTGAGGAACTTGGACTCAACATGGGGGACATAAGGATCACTTCCGCGGACACATCCATGACCCCTCAAGCTGACCTCGGTTCATGGGGAAGCAGGGTCACTCTTATGGCCGGCAACGCGGTAATCGACGCCGCCAAGAAGATCAAGGAACGGCTATTTGGAGCTTTATCGGCACGTTTTAATCTTAACGTCATCCACGAAATTGAATGTAAGAATGGACGGGTTCAGGCAGTCACCAGACCTGACTACGGCCTGACCTTCGGTGAAGCAGTCGCACTAGTGCAGAAAGCTAACAGAGGAGAGCCTCTTGTGGCCCGTGGATCATATACTCCCAGAGGTAAAGGATTGGTAACACCCGCTTTTGGTTTCGGGGCCCAGGTGGCTGAGGTTGAGGTCGACAGACAAACGGGTCTGGTGGAAGTCAAGCAGATGTGGACGGCCCACGACTGTGGGACGGTAATTAACCCGCGGAGTGTCGAGGGACAACTCGCAGGTTCTATCCAAATGGGGCTCGGGTATGCTCTTTCCGAGCAATTCGTGATGGATGGCGGCAAAACCCTTAATACCAGTTTTGTGGACTATAAAATGCCTACAGCCGCGGATATGCCGCCCAGCCAAGTGGTTCATGTTGACACGTATGAGCCGGAGGGGCCAATGGGCGCTAAAGAGGCTGGTGAAGGACTTGCGTCCCCAACTGCGCCAGCCATTTCGGACGCTGTGTATCATGCCACGGGTTATCGGTGTATGGACTTGCCTGTAACCCCGGAAAAGATACTTGAAGGCATGAAAAAGGACTAGGAGATCTAATTTCTGTTAAAATCGCCAGTTGCCAGACAATGACTATTGACCGGAACGCTGTTTATCCACAACTCGTATGGAGGCTTTCCCTTTCTTGGGGTTCACTTCTATAAGCGTGGCATGCCCGGATTTTATTTTGACATTCGGGATAGCCCTATGAGACTCCGCTATCCCTTTGAGCTTGGGTAATACAACCGTGTAATTTCCTGGCGCTAGGGCGATGTCTTCATCAGGGGCCACACTTACAGTAGCCTTGTCATTTCGAATTTCCACTTTTTGGAATGTGGAAACTCTGAGCGCCTTCTTGTAACGGCCCATGGCCCCCTCCAATTGAGCAGGGGTTTCGATGGCTAGAAAAAGCCCACCAGATTTTTTTGCAAGCAGCGAATAGGTGGGGTGTCTCTTGATTGGCGCGCCTATGGCCAGGACATCCACCGTAACCTTCGCTCCCGGACTCTGGCGATTCAGGACCCGAGAAGTCTCCTTTGATGGGCATTTGGCTTGTCCGCATGTTATCAACAACAGCCTGGGAACATGATTGCCAGCTCCGGCGAAGTCTCTCTTAATTGAACCTATTACCGCTCCACAGGGATTGGTCACATTGCCGGGCGCCATGCTGTCAATTTTTTCTTTTAGGCCTTTATATGGATATTCGGACCAGTCATATGCAATGTGGACCGGGCATGGGCCTTTGTCCTTGGCAGAGTTTGCCTTACAGGAAAAATCTTTCATAGCAATCTTGGACCCGGATGGAATCGCCTCCAACAGCGCCAGGGCAAACTCCTTGGCCAACTTGACTCTCGCTGGTTTCCATCGTTTGGATTCCCGATTCATGACCGCGGAATTGTCGACTATCGCCATTAGTGCCCACTTATTGTACACACCCGAGTAGTTATGAATTTTGACGCGAATCGACCCTGGGAGCTGAAATTCCTGGAAAGCGCCCGCCTTACCTGGCTTCCCATTGTTTATCATCGATTGTGGCCCCGCGGAAGATTCGGCCGCCGGTTCAAGTTTGCTGACTGACTCCTTGGGTTGCTGAACGACAGTAGATTGGTCGCCGGTTTTTGCCTGAGACGCAGGGCTGGGCTTAGATTTACTTTCTGTGTCAGTTTTTGATTGGGACGAGTCTTTTTGTAGGTCCGAGACCAGCGATGGCAGGTTCCGCGGGGAAGTGGCAGGAGCGAGATTAGCGGTTGGAGCCTGTGACTCGTTGGGAGCAACCTGAGGGTTTTCCTGACTCTTGGATGGGGTCGAAGACTTAGTGCCGGGCGCTGGCGCATTTTGGGACGACTCAGAAGATAAAGCGGGCCTGTCGGTCTTTTCCGCATCAATTTCCGCGGTGGGAGTTGATGGGGCTACTACTGAAACTTCCGGACCAGATTTAACCGATTTCTTCCCCTTAGCATCGGGGACCTGTTGATGGGGCGCCAGTAACGAAAAAACTTTCGCCGAAGCCCCCCGTATTGTAGAAAATACTTCGTTTCTATAAACGGACAATACTGCTGTGACAATTATAACCATGACAATGAGTAGTGTCAGAGTTAATCTGGTGGGTCCCTGCCGAGAATCACCAGATTTTACGGTATTTTCATTCGCAATTTTGGGGTCTTCGGAATGATTATCTGACGCAGCCATTGCAAGCTCCTTTTGCTCCCTATGCGGGTCTGACTAAATGACTTCAATATGCCTGCGACACGCCGCAATAGGCTCACATGATAAAACTCAGTCAAGAATAGAAACGTATCACGGAACACTTCACCAAACTAAAGCGAATTACGAAGCTTTAAGCGAGTAGTCCGGGGTGGCGATAAGCCGAATTCTGTTTCCGGAAAACCGGACGACGATCATTCATCTAGGATGACGGTTACCCGCCACCTCCAGCGACCAACCCGGAAGCATCGGACGGGCAGCCCTCAATCGCTTCCCTATTTGGTCTTGCTCCGGATGGGGTTTGCCTGGCTTCCCGTGTTACCACGAGAACCGGTAAGCTCTTACCTCACCGTTTCACCCTTACCTCCGTTTCCGAAGGCGGTTTACTTTCTGTTGCGCTTTCCTCAGGGTTGCCCCCACCGGGTGTTACCCGGCATCTTGCCCTATGGAGTTCGGACTTTCCTCTCGCTTTATTGCGGGCGATCGTCTCGCCACCCCGGACAATTGCCTTATATAGCGGGACTTCTAAAAAAGCAAGATCTGCTTGTCGCGCCAAAAGCCTTGAAATACTTGTGATTATGATATATAATTAAATAGATTTGTCATATTCTCACTGGAGCCCGCTGATGATTCGATTTTGCGCAACCATTTTAGTCTTCATATTTCTAGGATTTCAGTGGGCTTTTGGCGCTATAGGCGGTGAAGACACGTCACATCTAATCGATCGCTTAAAAGGAATGAATTTCCATGAACTGCGCATTGAAGCTCCTGCAAATAATATGCGGTTCACAACCATAAAAGGGGACGCGATCGATTTGCTCCAACTTGAAGGGAAACTCGTCATTTTAAGTTTTTGGACGGTTGAAACTCCACAATGGTCTAGTCAGATGCGGTGTCTCGAAAAATTGCAGTCCAAACACTGTAATGACGGACTTGAAATTGTGGCTCTCAATTTGCTGGACCCCATCGAGAAGATCAAGGCCTTCCTCAATGCTAATCCCACCAGTGTTCAGGTCGCTTTCGACCCAGATAATTCGCTGTCTGTGAGCCGTAGGAAGTTTTCAGGCGACGTTTCAACCATTTTTGTGTCTGATCGAAATTCAGTTGCGATTTATGAAATTCCAGAATATCCGACCACCTACCTGATCGACAAAAATGGGCGAGCGCTCGGGTTCTTCGTGGGGGCGACAAACTGGGATTCCATTGGGTTGGAAAATGTCATTGTGTCACTCTTAAAAACCAGAAGAGTTGAACTGTCAGAAGAATACGGCCAGTTTCAAACTGACGCTCGGCAAGGCCTCACAGCGCCTCCGCAAGCTCCCGTTATTGGCGGCCCTACTAAGAGAGGCCCGGTCCAGGCGCCTTTGGGACCCCAGGCCCCTATACCCGTCCCTGACCTGGAAGCTCCAAAGATGGACGTAAAATCTTTGCCATTTCAGTCACCCCGTGAGAGTTCCGCGACTCCACCCAAACAGGAAAAGACGACCGGTCCGGAAACAAAGACTAAGATAAAGCGTAGCCCTTCTTCCAACCAGGAAACAGGGTCCGCAGTTTCCAAACCCCGGACTCCCAAAAGGGTCGGAACAACAAAACCAGCAACCGGCGAAGCGCGTATTCGTAGGACCCCAACATCACATAAAGCTCCTGCCAGCGACCCATTTGTCTCATCCGGAGGCCGGCCCGCGCTACCCCTTGCCAGATCAAAGGCCCTTTTACATCAGAAGCCCAGCAGTAAGGAAGAAGCCGCAGTCAAGACTCCTGGTCTCCTTCCCGCCGCTAAACCCTACTATCCACAAGGAAAAGGTCCTGTTCCAGTGGAACTGGACTCTTCGGGCAAAACGCCTGCCAATGTTCCAGGCCTTGGAAACAGGGCGTCAGGACAATATTCGGGGTATCCAGCCAGCGGCGCTTCAGATTTGCCAGCGGCTCAACCTTTGACAGAACGGAACCTTATCGGTGGATCAATACTTGATTCTTTTGGTATCACTCAGAAGGCCGAATCTCAAGTTCAGCCGCTCCAGCCTAAGCTGGCGCCCTCCGAAAATCAGGCCAATAATGTTTTCCAACAATTCGGCCAGGATCTTCTATCGTTAGGAGAAGGTATCCGTGGCGTCTTTTCCAAGATTAGTGGATCGCGTTAGATACCCCCACGTCCATCCCTGGAACCCACACTAGGCAACATACACTAGGCGCACCCCTTTTCATCTACATGGATTGTTGTTAAATTGAAGGGATATGACAGGGCTGTTCTCGGAGAATTTTTTTATTTGGCATAAAGGATTTCAGAATCAGGTTTGATTACTATCTCAACAACTAATTTTAAAAATGGCGCCAAGTTTTTTCTGTCGCGCATGCTGCCACTCGCTTTGAGTGTCTTCTTAACTTGTTGCGCGTCGACAAATGGCATAGTCTCCGAGTCCGACATCCACTCGCTCCTCAAAATTGTGGAAAAAAAAGCCTATATTGTCGGACAGTTTGAGGCTAAATTTCACAAGATCAGACAATCCAATCTTTTCAATCATGAGGCTTGTGTTGACGGTCGGTTGATTTTTCAAAAACCGGGTCGCTTTGAACTGAAACTTACCGGCGATGTCAATCTGCAAATCTTGTCCGATGGGGAATTTGTAGCGCTTATACATGACAATCGCGATTTGGAATTTTTCAAAGCCGATGGAGAAAGAGACGTGTCAAGGTTCGCTGATCCAATGATGCTACTGGTGAATTGCCTCAGCAACGGAGACACATCCAGATTCGCCAAGATGCGGCAAAAACAGCACGATGACTCCACTGTCCTGGAAATTGATCCTGGTGATTTAAGTGAATTTGAGGCGATTAAGGACGTAAAGGTCAAGTTCTCAGACCAAGGGACTATTCAATCCATTGTGATGTTCTTCAAGAATGGAAACGTCGAAAAGACCGTGTTTGACTCTTGGTCGCTCTTGACACAGGATGATCCGAAAATTCAGAGAATGAATAATCGGATAAAAAAGATTTTAGCTATGGCGGATTCAAATCTTCTTAATGGTATTTATAAGTTGAAACCTGATGAATTCTTTATTACCGATCAAACGGCCAAACAGCCACTCACATCAAAATTGGAATCAAAGAAAGACAGTGTTTCCGAATAAGGGTCATTTCAGCTCATATTAATTTCGTTTTATTGGCTTGGACCCTGGGGGTTTTAAATGCTTTTTTGTCACGAAAGCATAGGCGGTCAAAGGTGAAACTATTACCAAGACCAAAGTACAAATGGCCGCGCTCAGGATAACAACAGGAATCATGGCGAACAAGAACCAGATGGTTCTAATTTTCTCGGCCCTTTTTTCCCACGGTACAGACATTGGTTCGATAATTTTATTTCACACTGTGAATATCAAGAGGTATGTGGAACCCGTTGCTGGTCTCGAGGGTTCCGGACATTTTTCCCTCAGCCACGACCTTACCCGTGAATTTGTTACCGGTAAAGTGGGCCGCCTGAACATCGACTCCATTGACGGTCCCGTTAAAATGCCACGTAGACTTGTGCCCCAAAGGATCATAAAGATACGCCACTCCAGAGAGTTTTTGTCCTTTCTGCTCAGCCACGGCCTTAACCTTATGACCCATAACTGAGGCTTCCCACCTGCCGGATATATTGGCGGCGCCCGCATTTTGAATACAAAAAACCGCCAACAACAGAGAAAACGCAAAAGCGCGTTTTATATTCATTACCAAGTCCTCTAATTATATGGAATATTTGATCAGTTCACAAATATGGACGAAACACACTTAGGGAACATCCAATCTAATTCTCCCTGTAAGTCCCCTAACGGATTGTCCGGCCAATTTCCTTGCCCTACGCGGATCTCCTATTACCAATGCCGCAAATTCTCCACCATCGGATCGTGCTATTAGTAGATCAGGCTTCAATTTGGTAATCTTTCCATCTTTATGCACTTCTATTTCAGCTTTTTCCAAATAATCTACATACTGACCATCGTCCTCCTCGATTGCAAACAACGCCATTTGAGCCAGACTTAGAAGAAAATGTCGGTCAGGATATGACATTCCCTCTTTATAAAAGACTTCTAAAATGCCTTCAGGTTCCATAGCCATAACTATCTGCTGATTTCTCGTAAACAATTGATTAATCGGAGTGGGATTTATGACCAGTTTCATCCGACTACCCTGAGACGTGGAACGTCTTTGGCAAATCTGCCAGGAGATCAGTTTCGATGTTTCATTTTGGGAGATGTCGACTGTCGGTAGATTTCAGCAAGGATTATCGATGTGGCGTTTGACACGTTCAGTGAGCCGACAGGACCCATTATGGGAATTTTGACCATGATATCACAATTTTCCCTTACCAGTCGGCGTAGACCTGCTCCCTCAGCGCCCATAACCAACACTGTCTTCCCAGAAAAATCCGCTTCGAAGTGGCTTGTCCCCGAGACAGAGTCCGCTCCATATACCCAACTGCCAATACCTTTGAGAGTCTCTATGCTTCGGTTAAGATTCGTTACGCGACAAATCTTCACATGCGCGGCAGAGCCTGCAGAAGCCTTCTCAGCCGATGGAGTTACCGATACAGCTCTATCCCTGGATAGGACCACCAGATCCACCCCAAAGCAGCATGCGCTCCTCAAAACATTTCCAAGATTGTTCGGGTCCTGAACCTGGTCCAGCACCAGGACGGAGAAACGATCATTCCCCTTGATTTTCAAGACTTCGGTCTCAAAGTCATCATAAGGAAAGGCTTCGACACGGGCCGCGATTCCCTGATTTTTTGCATCACGGGTTAACGAATCAAGTTCAATCCCAGACATGTACCGCAAGTTGAGGCGCGCGCTTTCAAATTCCTGCCTCAGGCGCTTCTCCACGTCTGATCCTTTGACAAGGCAAATTTCGTGAACTTTTCTTCGGCCTGCCCTGATAGTTTCCATAACCGGATGGGTACCGTAAATAACGGTGCGTCCAGTGTCGTCTTTATGAATCTTGCTCAATCGTTCTTTATTTCTACTTTGACATCATTTTTGTGCTTGGGGACGTAAGGCGCCGGTTGAGATCCTCCTACCTTACCGGAGGCTATTTCCCGAAGAGACATGACCACTTCGCGGTTATCCCTATTCCCTACGAGAAGGGGCGCGCCCCTTTTCAATTCCTTGGTTCTCTTGGAGGCAAGGACAACAAGGGCGAACCTGTTTTCCACCTTATCCAGACAATCTTCTACTGTGACTCGAGCCATTATTTACACCTTTTCAAATGTTTGTAGCGCCTATTCTATGTTTTGTGTCTGTTCGCGTATTTTCTCGACTTCAGTCTTAATGTGGACCACTTGCGCCGAAATATCGGTTGAAGCTGATTTAGAACCCAACGTGTTAACTTCCCTGTGAAGTTCCTGTAGAAGGAAGTCCAGTTTTCTACCCAAAGGTGATCCCTCTTTGCCAAAAGCAAGGAACTGGTCAACGTGGCTTTTTAGTCTCGTAAGTTCCTCACTAACGTCGGATCGCTCGGCAATCAACGCAAGTTCCTGGAGCATCCTGTCATCATCGATCTCCAAGCCGCCTGTCATTTCCCGAACCTTTTTTTCCAGTCTGACTCGCGCCTCTGAAGAAATTTGATCTACAAGCGGTGTTATGAGATCAATCGTTTCACTAATCGAAATTAGATGGATCTCGATATCTTTCCATAAGGCGAAACCTTCGGTTTTTCGCATTTCATCCAACGCCACCAGAGCATGTGTGACACTGTTCTCGACAAGATCCCATTCCTGCTCTAACCCCTCTACGTTGTCTGAAGAAGACACTATCTCCTTGAGGGTGAGCATATCCGAAACAGTTATTTCACCAGCCAGACCATAACGATCTTTCAACTCCATCAAACATTTGTGATAACGGTCCGCAAGGTCATGGTCCAACGAAAGTTCGGTCAGTGGTCCTTTGGCTCCCGAGCGGGTAACCGTGATCTCAAATTTACCCCTATTGATTTTGTCTGAAACAATCTTCCGGATCTGTGGTTCGAAACAGCTATATGTTTTAGGGAGTCTTATAAACATGTCAAGAAATCTATGGTTAACGGCCCTGATTTCCGTCACAACTTCGACATCGCCAGTGACTTGGCTCCCACGGCCAAATCCTGTCATGCTTTTTATAGATTTTTCATTCAACGCTGTTTCTCCAGCTTCTGCTTGTACGTTTCTCTAATTCGGTTCAGAATGTCTATAAGGGCCGAATCCGAGTAATCTGGATAGGTCCATTCCAGCGGTCGATAAGTCGCACGACGAAAAATGAGGGTCAAATCTGCAAAAATTCCATCCTTGAGATAGATCCTATGAGCGTTGTTTTTGCCTGTCGCCAACACAAAGTTTCCAAGAGTCATCAAGCCCGGATCCAGATTGATCTGCCTTCGCCCTTCTTCAGATGCGAATTTTCGTTCAATCCCGTTAGTCGACAGTTTGATCTCGGCCAAACGGGCAGGATCAACTAGTTTCTGAACTGTTACGATCCAGCGTTTTATCCCTGCGCCAAGCTCTATATCATAATATGTCGTGAAATCGAACCGAAGTGGGCCAAAAACATTTTCAATAGGTCCAAACAACGCTTCGAGATCGTGACTCAATGTGTCGAGCGGATTTTCTTGAGCGCTCAAAAGGCTTATCACTAATTGAGCGGGATCGGGACCCTGTGGAACACTCAAATCTCCTACCTTTTAACCTATCCAGTTTTAGAAAAGGCATATGAAAACTATACCTTTCTAATTTTTTCTTCTTCTTCCTCGGAAGTTTTGCATTCTATACAGTGGGCGGTTACCGGTCGGGCTTCGAGTCGCTTAAAGTCGATGGGTTCACCACATATTTCGCAAAAACCGAAGCTCTCGTCTTCGATTTTCGTGAGGGCCTTTTTGATTTTGTTAATTAATTTTCTCTCCCGATCACGAATCCTAAGTTCAAAATTTCGATCAGATTCAAGGGAGGCCCTGTCTGTTGGGTCCGGAAAAGTTGTTTTCCCATCTCCTTCAGTCATATCGTCCACTGTACGGCCGGCCCCACGTACCAATTCGTCTAGCTGTCGTTGAAGAATACCCCTGAAATATTCGAGGTCTTCCTTTTCCAATTTCATAACTCCCTCCGTCAGTTTATCCCAGTTGAATCATGCTTCGGGACAAACCAGCTCTCTCTGTGTTTCCGGTCGAATCAAAAAACCGGACAAACAACTGTGAGCCGAGCAACCCAAATGCGACGCTCGGGCTGTTGGTTTCTACTCAAGAAGCGAAACGAATCTGTCCTTTCCCAAGTAAATCATGTAGATGAATTATCCCCAACCACTTGCCATCGTTATCCGTTACAGCTAAGGCTGTAATCAGCTTGCTCTCCATGATTTCCAACGCTTCCGCTGCGGTCCTGTCCGATCTGATACTGAGAGGATCCTTAGTCATAAGGAATTGAGCTTCTTTCTCAAATAGGTTGGTTCCATTTGCCAAAGCCCTCCTCAGATCACCGTCCGTAATTATACCCAACACTCTGTTTTCAGATGTAACCATGGTTAATCCCAGGTTCTTTTCATTTATGGATTCGACTATCTCGCCTATTTTAGCCGATGAAGACACTTGCGGCACAGTGAAGCTTTCCAGTGTCATATCTTTAACTTTCAAATTCAATCTTTCTCCCAAGCTACCCGCCGGGTGACTCCTTAAGAAATCCTCCTTGTTGAACCCTCGCCGGACCATCAGGGCCACGGCTAATGCGTCACCCAAGGCCAGCGTGGCTGTGGTGGAAGCTGTAGGCGCCATGTTAAGAGGGCACGCTTCCTTTTTCACTCTACAATCCAGGGTCACCTGCGCCATACGACCTAGAGTTGACGACCTATTCCCAGTGAGGGCCACGATTCGGGTGCCCCAATTTCTTACGGTAGCCGCCAGCGAGGTTATTTCTGTTGTTTCGCCACTATTTGAAATGGCGATTAAAGCGTCATCACGCCCCACAATCCCAACATCTCCGTGCAAACCTTCCACTGGATGAACAAAAATTGCCGGTGAACCGGTGCTGGTAAACGTCGCTGCAATCTTTCTTCCAATGATGCCGGATTTTCCAACGCCTGTGACTATAATTCGCCCTCGAAGCGAATATAAAAGGTCTACAACTGTTTCGAAGTTTTCATCAAGTCTCGATATTACAGACCTAATTCCTTCTATTTCAATTTCCAGGGCCTCCCTCGCAATATCCAAAGTTGATTTAGTCATGTCACATGTTCCTGACAAGAGCATCGGACACTTCTTCTACTATATTTTGGACCAGTTCGAGGTCCTCTCCTTCAACCATGACGCGGCATAGTGGTTGGGTCCCGGAATATCGAACAAGGATTCGTCCTGATTCTCCCAAGCGTCTCTGACAATCATTGATCACCTTGCGCACCATCGGAATTTCTTCAAAATCTTTCCGACAGCTTATGGGCAAATTTCTAAGAATTTGGGGGAATTTCTTTATCCACCCTGTTAGTTCCGACAATGGCTTCGACTTACGTTTCATGATCGACCCAACTTGTAAAGCGGAAAGTATTCCATCACCTGTGGTCGAATTGTCGAAGAAAACAAGATGACCTGATTGCTCTCCGCCAAAATTGTATCCATCGCTCAGCATTCTCTCAACGACATTACGATCACCAACCGGAGTCCTCACGACGCGAATGCCCCGATCTCTCATGGAAATCTCGAGCCCGACATTGCTCATGACCGTAGCGACAAGAGTATCGCGTTTGAGCAGACCCCTCTCGAACATATCGACAGCGACCATGCCCATGATATGATCACCATCAACTACATTGCCTTTCTCATCGGCAAATATGGAGCGATCGCTATCGCCATCCAGAGCAACCCCGAAACTCGCCCCGTTCTTAAGGACTTCTTGGGTCATCCTCTCTGGGTGCAAAGACCCACAATCGAGGTTGATGTTTTTCCCATCGGGATGTGTTGACAGGGAAATAACCTCGGCTCCCAATTCTTGGAACACTTTGGGGGCGGCTTTGAAACCGGCTCCGTTAGCGCAGTCAACGACGATCTTCAATCCCTTAAGGTCCGCGGCGCCTCTAGGGAGACTGTTTTTCAAAAAGACCAGGTAACGCCCCAAGGCGTCTTCCAATTTTAAGACTTGCCCTAAATGACGCGTATTCGATTGGGTCGGCTCTATTGTTTCAGAAGCTAGAAGGCTTTCGATGGCAAGCTCTTGCTCATCATCAAGTTTGAGTCCTCGATTATCGAAAAATTTGATACCGTTGTCTTCAAATGGGTTGTGAGAAGCCGATATCACAGCGCCTGCGTCACACATCATGTCGGTCGTTAGAAAGGCCACCGCAGGCGTGGGCATATCTCCAACCAGTACGACGTCGGTTCCCATGGAACAAATACCTGCGGCCAAAGCCATCTCTAGCATGTGACCGGATAGACGGGTGTCCCTGCCTATCAAGATTCTCTTATTATTTTTCGCCCCAGATTGATTAACTATTTTAGCCACGGCTTTGCCAAGTTTTAAAACGGTCTCAGCGGTAATAGGCTCTTGGTTGGCCACACCTCTTACACCGTCGGTTCCAAAAAAACGTTTGCTCATAACCGATATTCACTTTCATCAACGTTGTCGTGATTCTCAATAACGTGATTTATAGGCGCGGCGCCGCTTGACGTGTCAAAATATGAAAATGAAGTTGGCGACTTGTTATCATGTATCTGGTGCTCGGATAAACTCATAACTTTTCATTATAAGAATTATGCGAGCTTTTTTCAACATTTTAATCTAGACATTTTAATCTAGACAACTACATATGGCGATCTATGTTATGATATAAGGTCAATATGGGTAGAAAACGAAAAAAAGTTGTCGCGTTAGTTGGACGTCCAAACGTCGGGAAATCCACTCTTTTCAATCGATTGGCGGGTTCCAGAAAAGCTATTGTGGATGATACTCCAGGCCTTACCCGGGACAGGAACTACGCGGACGCAACTATCGATGATAAATCTTTCGTGATAGTCGACACAGGAGGGTTCGAACCCCAGACAGATGACGACGTGTTGGCCCAAATGAGAACTCAGACAATGGTGGCTGTAGAACAAGCGAATGTCATCATATTCATGGGTGACGGCCAGGTAGGTCTTACACCTTCAGACAAAGAAATTGTACGGATATTACAGAAGACTGACAAGAAAGTATTTTATGTTGTCAACAAGATCGATTCAGAGAAGTCAGAATCAAACTACGTAGATTTTTGCCAGCTTGGTGTTGAATCAATCTACGCGATCAGCGCAAAGACCCGTTACGGTTTACGTGACTTCCTCGATGTCCTGATTGCCGAAATCGATCCAGACGTCGCAGACCCGGTCCAAGAAACCCTTTCCGAAGTGGTTGTTCCTCGCGTCGCCGTCGTTGGAAGACCAAACGTGGGCAAATCAACCCTGATAAACTTACTCGTAGGGGAAGAACGCCTTGTCGCCAATGCCACTCCAGGGACGACGCGTGATTCTATAGATACCATAGTTAAACGAAACGGTAAGGAGTACCTTTTCATTGATACCGCTGGTATCAGAAGACGGGCGCGTATCACGGACCGCGTAGAAACTTACAGTGTGCAAAAAGCCTTCAGGAGTATCGATCGCGCCGATGTCGCTTTGGTTATGCTAGACGCCGAAGAGATCGTAACCGATCAGGACGCCCGAATAGCGGGCTACGCCCACGACAAGTGTCGTTGCGTTGTATTGGCGCTAAACAAATGGGACACGATTAAAAAGGACCCAAAAACTTTTGACTCCTGTGTGAGTGAGATTCGACGGTGTCTGAAATTTCTTGACTTTGCCCCAGTAGTGTCGATTTCCGCACTACACGGAACTCGATGTGTCAAAGTTTTTGACCTTATTGACGACATTTTTGAAAAATTCAGAAAACGAGTTTCAACATCTACATTGAACAAATTCCTTGAGACAGTCTTAGCCCAGCATCCACCAGGAATGTTTCATCGATCCAAGAAAGTTAAAATTTATTATGTTACCCAGGGACGCGTCGCCCCTCCTGTTTTTACTTTCTTTTGTAATTACCCTGAGGCTATACATTTCTCTTATAGGAGGTTTCTTGAAAATCGTCTTAGAGAATATTTCGATTTTGGTGGATCTCCCTTGAAACTTGTGTTCAAAAAAAGGGTCGGCAAGACTTATGATTGAGCAAAATCTTTTTTTGCTCAACTAAAACTCCCTATCTAGAAACCTGGAGTATGGATCGCACAGACAAGCGGATAGTTCGATTCGGCGAAATTATGGACATGGTCAAGTCCTATTACCCGGACGCAGACCTTGATCTAATTCGAGCTGCTTATGTTTATTCAGCCAGAGTTCACCAAGGGCAAACGAGGATGTCTGGTGAGCCCTATCTGACTCACCCCGTCGCCGTGGCCGCAATTCTCGCTCAGATGAAACTCGACGAAGCTTCGGTCGTCACAGGCCTCCTGCATGATACCGTTGAAGACACTCTCACCACTTTTGAAGACATTGAGCGATATTTTGGGACAGAAATAGCCACGCTGGTAGACGGCGTCACAAAAATCAGCAAAATAGCCTTCCAGTCCAAAGAAGAACGGCAAGCCGAGAATTTTCGGAAAATGATCCTTGCCATGAGCCGGGACATTAGAGTGCTCCTCGTCAAACTGGCTGACCGTCTCCACAACATGCGAACTCTTTCTCATATGCCGCGGGAAGCGCAGATACGAATATCCCGTGAAACCATGGAAATTTATTCTCCCCTGGCGGCCCGTCTGGGAATTTTCTGGCTAAGGACCACCCTTGAGGACCTCGCCTTTGAATACCTGGAACCGGATCGCTACGAGTTCATACAAAAGCGACTCGAGGAATCTGTTGAGGAAAGAGAGGAATATGTCAACAAAGTCCTTAACATAATCGGCGAGAAGCTTGAAAAAGAAAATATTAAAGCCATTACAAAGGGAAGGAATAAAGATATATGCAGCATTCACAGGAAGATGCTGTCCCAAAAACTCGAATTCGATCAGTTGCATGATCTTACGGCGTTCCGAATAATTCTAGACTCTGTCAGTGAATGTTATACGGTGCTGGGATTAATACACGCTTTATGGAGACCGGTTCCCGGAAGATTTAAAGATTATCTCGCCATGCCCAAAAGTAACGGCTACCAATCGCTTCACACAACGGTTATCGGCCCAGAGGGTCATAGGATAGAGATCCAGATCAGGACGCACGAAATGGACCTGATAGCTGAAGAAGGCATAGCCGCTCACTGGTCCTATAAGGAAGGCAGGTCTGTGACCCCGGAGGACACTAGGGTCGTAAATTGGTTGCGTCAGATGATGGAGTGGCAGCAAGATCTTGAGGACCCCAGAGAATTCCTGGAAAATGTTAGGGTCGATCTGTACCCGGATGAAGTTTATGTATTTACACCCAGGGGTGATGTCAAAGAATTTCCGCGAGGATCGTCCCCCTTGGACTTCGCATATTCTGTACATACCGAGGTTGGAAATAGTTGTATCGGCGCTAGGGTGAATGGGAAAATGGTGTCCCTCAAATACGAGCTTGTCACCGGAGACACCATTGAAATCATTACCTCAGCACACCAAAAACCTGGAAAGGATTGGCTCAAGCATGTAAAGACAGGAAGAGCAAGAACCAAGATCCGCCACTATCTCATGAGTCAAGAGCGCGAGAAGACCATTGAAATCGGCAGGGATTCCGTTGAACGGGAGCTTCGGCGATGGAAAATTGATCTAAATCGCGTCGAAAAGGATGGCGGGATCCTGAAGATTGCTCAGGAGTTTAATTTCAAGACAGAACTTGAACTCTACGTGGCAATCGGACATGGCCGTCAATCAGCAAAGGCTATTGTCACCAAGCTAGTTCCCCAAAGCGAACGGGAACAGCAAAAGATTATAGCCTTAGAGGAAAAACTTAAAACACCAAAGAGACCGACTGGAAAAAGTGGAGTTAAGGTTCAGGGCCTTTCGGACATGCTGGTTCATTTCGCGAAATGCTGCAATCCTCTGCCTGGCGATCCAATACAAGGTTTCATAACACGTGGAAGAGGCGTGACGATTCACAAAATTGACTGCGTTAATCTCCCGGACGCGGACCCGAAGAGGATCGTAGAAGCTAGTTGGGATGATGATCAGTCGCTCGTAAGAACTGTCAAGATCGGCTTAATCTCGGAAAATAAGCCTGGGATGCTGGCGGCGATAAGCGGTGTCTTCACTTCAAATGACTCGAATATTATTCAGGCAAATGTTGTCTCGTTTGATGAAACCAACGCTCGAGGAACTTTTCTGGTAGGTGTCCGGAACGTCGAGCATTTGACCCGAATCATCAACGCCCTTAAAAAGGTTAAAGGTGTTCGGGAAGTTGAACGACGGGGAACCGTCTGAATAGAAAATCACAAGGTCCGAATTGATAGCCGGTTCCCGCCCGCCTAGTTGATCAAGGGGCCTTCTTAATGATGTTCGCCCTTATGCATCGTGTACAAACTTTCGCCCTTCTTACACGTCCGGAAGGCTCGATAATTCTTAGCTTCTGAAGATTCGGCAAAGATATCTTCTTTGTGCGGTTATGAGCGTGGCTGACATTATAGCCTCTCAGCGGTTTTTTACCGCAAATTTCGCAAACTCTGGACATATTCTTTCTCCTATAAATGACACTTCATTTTGAACAAATTATTTAGACATTTCAACGAAAGCCATTCTTAACTGAAACAGGGTGTCATCTATAAGTTTCTTTTCCTGTTCTGTCAGATTTCCTCTCGTTTTTAACTCTAATAGCGATATCAGATCAATTGTTTGACTGGCGCCTTCCAGGTCCGGCTCCACCGGTTCCTTCATGTCAGGCGTTCGGATCAGACCAAGCTGGAACAACGCTGTTTGGGTCAAGCTTGTGATCAATGTTGAGAACTCAACTGGCGCTCTTGGGCCACGTTCTTTCTTTCTTGGTTCGTCCTTAGGCGCTTCCTGCGATTGAGCGGGCGCTTCTTGTTTCTGTTGCTCAGGTCCTTGAGGCTGGTCGGACGTTCCTTCCGCAGAAAACCGTCTCTTATCACTAACTTTAAACCCTTGAGTTTCTTCGTTCTCGTAATCCGCCATTATATCTCTCCTCTTTACGGAAGTAATTTGGGGAGTTCACACTAAAACATAGCATGTTACAAAAAATAGATTATCTTTTCAAGAAATTAATTCGGGGAAGCAAAGGATTGAGTTTCTCAAATTCTTCAACAAGTTTTCTGGATATGCCGTCAATCTTCTCCGGTAAAACCACATTGACCTTTACAAGAAAATCTCCTCTAACTGAGTCCCTCAATGAAGGAAATCCCTTGCCTCTGAACCTGAAAGACGTCGCGTTCTGAACTCCGGCGGGAATCCTTAAAGCGACTTTTCCGTCCGGGGACGGTATTTCAATCCTGGCGCCAAGAAGAGCCTCGCCAAGTGTTACGGGGACATTCAGAAAAATATCTTTGCCTTCACGTCTAAAAAATCTGTGGTCTTTTACCGATAAGCTTAAGAAAAGATCCCCCGGTCTGCCTCCTCCTCGAGCTGAAGGGCGTCCCTGACCGCTGACTCGTATCCGGGAACCGCTATCCACACCAGCCGGGACATAAACTTCTAGTGTTTTGTAAGGTGTGGAAACAGATTTTTTCGTCCCATTGTAGGCTTCAAGAAAGGTTACCTCAAGATCTTGCTCAAGACGTGAAGCTTTGGCATTGTCGGCATTAGGTGATCTCATTCGATGAGAAGCTCCGAACATTTCGGAAAACCATTCCTCAGCCGGTGAAGGCCCTTTCGTTCCAAAGAAATTAGACGCATTGAAATTATTTCTCTGAAAACGACCAGCGCCAAAAGCCGATCCATCTCTGAAAAATTGCTCAAATCCCCGTTGAGAAAAGCCACCTTGCCCAGAGGCGTACATATCGTATTCCTGTCGGCGCTGTTTGTCGCCCAGGATTTCATACGCCTGGGATATCTCTTTGAAACGAGCCTCCGCCGTTTTACTGTTAGAATTGAGATCAGGGTGATAACGTCGAGCCAACTTTCGATAAGCTGATTTTATTTCAGCGTCGGTAGCGTTTTTCTCTACCCCTAGCGCCTTGTATGGGTCAATATTTTCCATCTACTCCAGTCAACCACAAAACAAAAGACGTTCAGATTGTAACGTTAAGTACCCAGGGTAATCAGTCTCTGCATTCAATCCGAACACACTGGTGGGGCTCTTCTTTTGACTTCGGAAGATAAAGATCAAGAATTCCATCTATGTATCTTGCCTTAACCTGATCGACGTCCACAGGTCCCGGAACATTGAAGCTACGTTCAAAATAACCTTCAACTCTTTCAATTGTGTGATACGCGGCGTAGTCCACTTCAGTCTGTTCCACTCTACGCCCAGAGATCACAAGCTTTCTTCCCATAAGTTCAATATTTATATTCTCTTTTCCGACTCCAGGTAACTCGGCCCTAAATATGTACGCGTCGTTTGTTTCGAGAATGTCCACAGCGGGGAACCAGCAAGTCCGCTTTTTTGACGGAGAGTCCTCCGAAGGCAAGTCCCCGGATCGACTAACCCGCTCCTGGAAATTTAACAAGCCTCTCAAGGGGTCCCACTTTACAAGAGTCATTCCCAAGCCTCCGATGGAATAGTCTAACGTATTGATGTTATTAAATCAATTAACTCGTTTGAAGATTAAGTTGTTTTTTGCATATAGTCAAGAGCAAACCACGTTCAATATTTCTATTCAATGGCCTATCGCATTTTGAACTGAACCTTTCATTTATGATTAGCTGGTGCCAAGTACCCGAATTCCTGAAGCTTCTGCAACAATACACGACCGGATCCGGAAGGGACGGCAATGGAATGTATTACTGGGCGGCCACTTACCTTTGCCGGAAAAATCCCGGAATTAGGTTTAATCTTAGGGTTAAGTTCAAGGATCAATCTTGGAGAGACTGTGACAAATTTCGCCACGTCTCCGATTGAAAGATCCTTGGTCAATTCGATGGAAGTGATGTTGTCATATGTCAGAGGAACCGGGTCCGCATACTTGAGCCCATACAGGGACTTGTTCATCCCGATTATCTTTAATGCGGCCCATCTTCCAAGCATATCTTCAACACTGCTTGGCAATGGAATGTCCCAAACACTGGATGAATTCCATTTTTCCATTAAATCCTTGGTTGTTTTCAATGACAGCGCGTAAGCGACCGAGGACATCAACCAGCCTGCCCCTAACTCCTGTTTAAGGTTCTTTATACGATAGGCGAAGCACGTTGTGGCCAGATGGATATCCAATCGATCATCTCTCCAAGTGTCAGCGTACATTTCCACTCCCTCACTGGAACTACATGGTCTATCCAAGGCCCATACTCCGGCCGACGCATGAAAATTCAAGGACCGAATCGTGCCGGCCAATACAGGGGCCAACCAAGCAAAGTCCTGAGGGATACCTTCTTTGGAAAAGATTTCTTCAAAGATCCATGAATATTTCCGTTTTTCCTTTAACCATTCACCCAATACGCTACGAGCGTCGAACAGCAGAAAATTGATCTGGAACTCAATTCTGGCCTTAACATCGGGCCTGGTGATTGGAACTTTTTCACCGCCAAGTTCAAAACCGTCAGCAAGTAATGAGTTAGGTATAGAAAACGAAGGGCAGCCACCGGTTGAGGTATTCGGCCTTGGAACGGAGGGCGACGCTGTGTGACTCTGGCTGGGCGCCATAAACAAGAATATGAATCCCAGAATCCAACTGATGCGATTTATGTTGAAGCATTTTTTAGATATTACCAATTGATCCGCTTTCGCACTCACTCCTTAATGGATAATCACAATTATTTTACTTTCCTGACTGAGATGGTTCAGCTTTTTCCAATTTGTGGAGCTTTTCCTGAACAAGAACATTGTGTGGATTGAGAGACAAAGACTTTTGATAGGCTTCCCGAGCCTCATTTAGCCGATTCCTGGCGGCAAGGACGTCTCCAAGGTGTTCTGCTATGATGGGATCACCTTTCACCTTTTGGCTCGCCTTCTCCAAGTATTTTAGGGCCTCATCAACCTTGCCCGCCTTGAACAGTACCCAAGCCAATGAGTCGGCTATGTATCCATCGTCAGGTTTGATTTCTAGGGCCTTCCGAACCAGTTTTTCAGCGCGGTCCATGTCCTTGCCCATAATAGCTAGAGTATATCCAATGAAATTCATTGCGCTCGCGTCGTCGGGTTTCTCTTTCAGTATCTTTTCCATCGTTGAAAGGCTGAGCGTACGCATCGCGCTTTTTTCATAGGAATTTCCCAAGGAGTACATAAGCTTGACATTGTCTGGAGCAAAACCAAGACCCTTGTTGTATTCATTTATAGCCTCAGTATATCGATATAACTCCTCCAGGATTGATCCTTTTATGTGAAAAATCTCGGGATCTTTAGGTTCCACTTCGATCGCCTCGTCAATATATTTAAGGGATTTGGCAAAATCCTTCGTGTTAAGGAACATCAATGTGAGAACAACCCTTGAATTAATATAAGAAGGTTGACCTTTCTCGATCTTGTTGAATTCCTTTTCCGCCTCATCCGGTTTACCCTGCTCTCTCAAGACGCGGCCTAAATGAAATCGAACCTGGTCCCATCCAGGCTTGGTTTCTAAAATCTTGTCAAAAAGCTGTCTCGCCTTATCGAATTGTTTCTGTTCAGCCAGCAGCAACGCCATTTTAATCTGTATCCCGAGATTGGACGGCGCCAACTTGGACAACTCTTCCAATGTTTGATACGACTCACCATATTTCTTTTGGCTTGCCAAGACCTGTGCCAGATTCAGCCTGGCGGCAAGATTGAAATGATCTAGCGCTAAAGCCTTTCTGTAGCTGTCCTCGGCTTTTGAAAACTGTTTCTGAATCGCGTAAATTCCGCCCAGTTCGACGTAGGCCTGGGCAGCGCTCTCCCCTCGTCGTTCGACAAGACTGTTAAAAATATCAATCGCTTTGTCATACTGCTCATCTTCGATATAAACTTTACCAAGATAGAAATAGCCCTCTTTCTCATCCGGAAAACGCTCAATCATTTGGTTGAAAGTCTTTTCAGACTCCTTCAACATCCTGTGAGACGCTTGTAAAGATCCCAAGAATATATAGAGATCCCGGTCATCCGGTTTCAGGTCCAGGGCTCGGTGATAGGCTTCGATGGCTTTGTTGGAATCTCCAGTAACCGTATATATTTTCCCCAATATTGTGTAGGCTTCCGAAGATTTAGGGTTCAACGTAACAGCATTCTTAGCCATTACTATGGCGTCCGCTATCTTTCGGTTCCTAGCAAGAACGGCCGCAATCCTCATGTGCAGGTAGGCTGATCCGGGGTCAAGATCCAGGGCGCGTTTGAAATAATTCAACATACTCTCATTATCACCCAAAGATTCAGACTCTTCTCCCATCAGAAAGAACAGCCCAGGGTCCTTGTCCATGTCCGGCGCAAGAATGGTCTTCTTGTGTCCTGTGTCGTCAACTCCTATCAAGGCCATGCCCGCCGAAAACCAAACCAGAACAACAAGTAAACTTAAAGAAAAACAACAGGCGTAAGAGGTTCTTTTTGTCATCTATTCCTCAGTGTAATCAGTGACTAAAACATACATTCCATTCAGGCGACTTCACCATCGCGTATGTTGCTGATAGCGGTTTTATAAGGTGGTTTACCGAACACAGCGCTTCCAGCTACAAGTACATTTACTCCAGCTTGAGTCAACTCGGAGGAGTTTTTCGGACCCACCCCACCGTCAACTTCAAGTAGAATGTCATAGCCGGATTCATCAATCATTTTCCTAATAGCTCTAATTTTGGGAAACATGGTTGAGATAAAATATTGGCCGCCAAATCCGGGGTTAACAGTCATGACCATGATGACATCCATCTCGGCAAGCACGTTTTCAATAGCGCATATGCAGGTCGATGGATTCAAAGCCACCCCCGCCTTCATTCCAGAGTCACGTATGTCTACAAGGGCTCGATGCAAATGCACACACGCCTCGGGATGAATGCTCAGAATATCTGCTCCAGCCGACCGGAAATCTTTGATATATCGCTCGGGTGTCGCTATCATGAGGTGCACGTCAAGAGGAACTCTGGCGCAGCGGTTCACGGCCTCAACAACAAGTGGTCCAATCGTGATATTGGGGACAAAGTTTCCATCCATCACATCCAAATGTAACCAATCCGCTCCAGCCTCCTCAACAGCCTTGACTTCTTCTCCAAGACGGGAGAAATCTGCGGATAATAAAGATGGAGCAATAAGAACATTAGATCTACTAGTCATAAAACATCTCCCAAA
>JARLHM010000074.1 GCA_031292235.1 Syntrophaceae bacterium
AACAGTGGTCAGGTTCAGGGCCTTTTCGAAGTATTTCATCGCCTGCGCAAAATCGCCAATGTTTTTGTAACTTATGGCCATAGCGTTAAAGGCCGAAAAGTCTTTAGGTTCTGTTTCAGTATATTTCTTTAAACATTCTATAGCTTCAGGGAATGTCTTCTCACGCGCTAGCCTTATCCCCTTTTCTTTCAAATTCTCGCTGGAACTTTCCGGTTGCTCAAAAGATAGATTATCAAAATCAAAGACTGATTTTTGGAGGACAATCTTCTTCGAACAGCCAACTGATAATAGCAGAACACAGCTCAGAAAACAGAGCCTGCTAATGAACGTAACCAATTTCGAGATTTGTCCTTTATCAATCAGCAACAATAGGACCATTCGGAGAGATTAATCCTGATATATATTCAGGGCGCTACGATACCTGATTCAACCAAGTGTTTCAATGCGCTTTAATAGATGGCCGAATATCTCTTTCCCAACGTGGGACCACAAGTGTATGATCAATCACAACTTGGTTATAATTTCAAAGGTAATATATGAATTATTATAGTTAATTATTAATATTTGTGTCGAACAAGCCCAATGTGCTAATTTGGGCGCTCATATTGATTCCGGGAGTAGCTGATGCCTAGACGGTTAACTTTTTCACTCATTGTCGATTATTTAGTATATCTGCTGGTAATATTCGTAGAAAACGCTCTTAATATTATTCCGGAATCTTGGGCCAGAGCTTTCGGGAGATTTCTCGGCAGAATTGGTTGGACAGTATCTTCCGATCGCCGGGAAGCAGTAATGGAGAACCTGACTATCGCCTTTGGAAAAGAGGAATCCCCACAATGGATTCGAAAGACAGCCATCAAAAGTTTCGAACACCTTGGTCTTTTAATTGTTGAGTTCTTTCTTATAAGACGATGGACCCAGGAAGAAATGGCTAAACGGATTATACTTAAGGGTAAGCTGGATTATGACCTCGCGTTGATGCCTGGCAATCACGGGATTTGCCTTCTTACTTCGCACTTTGGTTGTTTTGAAGTAAGCGCCGCCACTACCAAGTTTCTTGGTTTTAAAACCAATCTATTCGCAACTGGTTTAAAAAATCCGTTTCTCACCCGTTACCTGTTCAGTCGGGCTGGAAAAGACGCCGCAATCAAGACGTTTCCCCATAAAGGTGTGGTCAAAGATCTCATAGAACTTCTTAGAAATGGAGGATTGCTTGCGATGCTTGCCGACCAAAGGGGAGACGCCGAACGAGGGATTTTTGTGGATTACTTCGGGACCCCTGCGCCGGCTAATGAAGTCTTCGCTCGCCTGACGATTGACGGAAATGCCAGGATCCTGCCTATTTGCACATATCGTCTGGACGACGGGAATTACCTGTCTACACTGGGGCCAGATATAGAATTTGAGCCTACGGGTGACCGTAAAGCCGATCTAACCGCCCTAAGTCAAAAGTTTCATGATCTGTTCGAATCCTGGCTAAAAATAAAACCAGAACAGGGTTTCTGGTTCCAGCGCAAGTGGAGGAGGAAACCCTCCTCCAAACGAAGAAGAAACAAATCACGGTGACACCGGATTACACCATCAATTTATAGGGCCTTTAAAGGGGCCTTTATTCTTTTTTTCGCCGGCTTGGCGTTTTTTGTCTCAGCCTTTTTCGTTTTCTTCGCAACTTTTTTTGAAGAGTTAATTGCCGGTTTCTTCTTTTTCTTGCCGACTTTCTTTATTTTCTCCTTTACCAGAGGAGGCGGTTCATCCTTGAGTTCCTTAGCTTCCTTGGCTGCCGAAATTTCCGAAATTTCACTGGATGGTGGCTGCCCGAACTGACTTATCACGGCCTTGGCTTCAATGGTCAGCCTGTCGATCGCCCATGAAATTTGAGGTATCAAAAGCGCTTCCGTAAGCTTGTTCCAGGTGTCAGGAATGACACCCCGTTGAACTAATGGGGAGCAATCACACCTCTCGTGCCCGGGAGTATAAACCCCAACCGCCAAACTGTTTGAAGAAAATGCGAACAATGCGGCTACGCAGAGTAGCGACACTAGAAGATATCGCATCACAATTCTCCTGAGTACATGGATTTGATCATATTCTATCAGAAATAACACAAAAAAATCAACAACTTCTTTATAGCGGAATTTTCTGAGCGCATTGAGCCTACTTTAAGGCGCTTACTAGAGCGACCGCTTCTTTGCGTTAATGGACCAAGATAAATAGCTATCTGAGAGTTTTCGCAGTATTCTGAAGAACGAATTATATGAAATCATCAGATCGGCAACTCTTTAGTAAGGAGCGCCTTTTGCAATGGTCTATTATCTGAATCTCCTTGGAACGGCGATTTTTGCAATTGGAGGGTCCTTGGCCGCCGCCCGCAAAGGAATGGACCTGTTCGGGGTTGTCGTTGCAGCAGTGTTGACCGCTATAGGTGGCGGCACGTTGCGTGACCTTTGTCTTGGAGTACATCCGGTCAACTGGGTAACTGACTCGTCTGGACTTCTGATAGCAGTAATTGCGGGTATCTTGACTTTTATTTACGTCAGTTTTCACCGTTTAACCGACATTCCGTTCCAACACCTGAATGTAGCGGACGCGTTTGGACTTGCTCTGTTCACGGTGATCGGATGCAACACGGCCATAGACCTCAACGCTAACCCACTTATTACGGTGACGATGGGAATGTTGACGGGATCAGGAGGCGGGATCATGCGGGATGTGTTTTCAGGTGAAATCCCTCTGTTTTTCCGGAAAGAAATCTATGCTACGGCTTGCCTTATCGGTGGCGCCGCCTATTTGATGTTTTTGAAGATATCCATGCCTAACAGTTTGGCTATGCTGGGAGGGGCCGCAGTGACACTCGCCATACGTCTCGCGGCAATCCATTGGCGGTTGTCTTTGCCCAATCTGGCCCGACACGCCGAGAATCTTGAAATCTGACATTTCTGCTAAAACAGAAGGAGGATTTACAAGATTAAATGGGCGGTCGAGGGACTCTCAGGCATAAATCCACCAGATCATCTATTATTGCCGTTCCCATGCACATTACGGTATCGGCCCCACCCCAATAGATCTTCACAGTGCCGTCGTCTTCAGGGATTGCGCCACAAGTGAAGACTACGTTATGGACATAACCCGTCACTTCCCATGGGTCCTCGGGTTGAAGAATCCACTCGTCAGCGACCCCAAGAATCTTTGCCGGGTCCTCAAGATCGTGCAGGGCTACTCCCAGCCGATAAACCGCTCCATCCATGGTCTGGAAGACCCCGTGATATATATGAAGCCAGCCTTTGGATGTCAGAAAAGGCGTCGCCCCTGGGCCGACTTTCATCTGGTCCCAATGGTAAGGGGCTGGCTTCATGATCACTTGAGAATCACCCCAGTGAACAAGGTCAGGGGAAAATGAAATCCAGATAGACCACGGAGCTATTTCGGTGTGCGGGCGGTCAAGACGAGCAAATCGCCCTTGAAACTTGCCGGGAAAGATCACGACATTGCGACAATCAGCTTGCGTGATCAGAGCTACTCGTTCAATGGACCTAAAATCAGAGGTTTTAGCAAGACCTATTCTTACACCATGCCTGGAATAAGCGCTGTAAGTGATGAGAAAATCATCGTCAATTTGACATATACGAGGATCTTCAACTCCAAATTCCTCATACTCAGCAAAAACGCCTTCTCTCGAAGGTACCATAAAGGGCGCCGGGTCAACCGTGAAATTGCAGCCGTCTTTGCTCCTCGCCAATCCTAGTATGGAACGGCCATTCCTGAGATGGGAACGGAAAACCAGTATGTATTCCCCTCGAGTTTTGACTGCCGCCGCATTGTGGACTGTCACAACCGGGTATGGCACATGGTCCTTCGTGAGGATCGGGTTACCTTCGAAGCGACGGACTATGAGGTCCTTGGGATAAATGGTCATTGACTTCACACCTACACCCGGCCAAAATCGTCTTCAAAACGTTCTATGTCATCTTCACCAAAATAATCGCCTGTTTGCACTTCCACGAAAACCGCGTCATCAGGACCAGGATTGAAGATTCGGTGTTTCGCTTCCTTGGGAATCTGTATAGAATCAACTGGACCTAATGGGATCTGTTCACTGTCAAGCGTAACGACAGGGTGGCCGCTTACAATTGTCCAATTCTCGCTGCGGCGCTTATGGCGCTGGAGACTCAGTCTCTTTCCCGGGTAGACGACAATACGTTTCACCTTGTGATCTGGAAGATCGGAGAGCACTTCATAGTATCCCCATGGACGGCGATCAACTGTTTTTGTTTCTTCCACGATCCGATTGTACACTTTCAAATAATCGTCAACCATGCGATCTCTCGAGAATCGTTTTTCCGCGACTTCTCGGCAGGCAGGACGGGATATGGTATGGATCCTTTCCACGGCATCGACCGCCTCAGATACGGTGGATACAAGGAAACCATTAACACCCTCTGCAATGATTTCCGGCATGGAGCCCCGCGAGAACGCTATTACTGGTGTACCACAAGCATTGGCCTCAACAACGGACAAACCGAAAGGCTCATTAAAGTTTATTGGATGCAAAAGGCACGCCGCCTGGCCAAGAAGGCTGTCCCGACGGTCTGGACCGACGCTTCCTAAATATTTTATCCGGCCGCCGTTCAGGTATGGCTTAACCTCTGTTTCAAAATATTGCTCGTCCTGAATTATTCCCGCGATCAACAAATCCCTGTTCGCCAATCGAGCAATTTGTATCGCCTCTCGAACTCCTTTGTCAGGATGAATCCTGCCAAAGAATAGAAGGTATTCTCCACCGAGTGGGTTGAAAGTGAAAGCTTCCAAGTCTATTCCATGGTGAATAGTTGCGCTATAGCTAAGTTCGGGGGACCGATCGGAGTCGCTGATTGCCACATAATAACTTTTTTCGTCGTATTTTTTGTAAACGGGCAGGATCTTTTCAGAGGAGAAGCCATGGATCGTTGTGAGAACTGGCCTTTTCACAAGACCGGAGTATGTGAGAGGCAGGAAATCAAAATGATTGTGGATCAAGTCAAAATCTTCAGCTCTCTCAAAAACCTCGCTAATATGAAGAGATTCCCAGACTTTAGGAATCAGACTCTTGTCTTCCTCGTAAGGTCTTGGAACAATTGCGTGGATTCTCCCTTTTGTTTCCGAATCCGCCGTGGCGAAAAGTGTGACGTCAACGCCTCTTGCGACAAGACCTTCTGTGAGAAGGGAGACAACCCGTTCCCACGGTCCGTAGTGTCGAGGGGGAGTTCGCCACGCTATCGGGGCCAACATAGCAATACGCATACCCAATACCTCAGTCCGTAACGCATTTCGTCATTATGTCGCCGTTTGCTGTATCACAAACAAAAAACAAACATTTTTCATAAACATTAACTTACTCATTCTCAAGCAAATCAGTATTGGTCTCGAAGTCACGGAATGTCAACACCCTGCATCGGTAGGCAAAGGCCTTTCCGGCGAATGAAGGGGGGCGGGCCGCCCCGCTAGAGCCGGTTTCGGTCAGAAGAAATAATTAACTATTGATTCAATACCTGCTTTGACATATTAAGCATAATTGATATACTTCAAGGTATTCTAATTCACAAATCCTTGAGGTCATGATGATGTTTCAACGCACAATTACCCAACAGATGCGCGATGGATTGGGAAAGCCAGGTACGGCGATGATTCTCTATGGGCCCCGGCAGGCAGGGAAGACCACGTTGGTGAAGCGACTCCTGCTGGAAATTCCTGATGCCGTAGTGTTTATCGGCGATGACCTCTACACGCAGTCGCTCCTGGCCCGGCACGAACTGGAGCATCTGAAACGCATCGTGGGGAGCGCCACGACCATCTTCATTGATGAAGCCCAACGGATAGAAAATATCGGCCTCACTCTCAAGTTGCTGGTGGATCACCTGCCAGTAACGGTCATTGCTTCCGGCTCGGCTTCATTTGAATTGGCTGACCGGTTGAGCGAACCCCTGACCGGCCGGGCGCGAACCTTTCACCTACACCCACTCGCCTGGGAGGAAGTGGCTGCAAAATACAGGATGATCGCCCCAGAAACTTCCCTGGAAGACATGCTCCGCTTCGGCATGTATCCCCGCGTGCATTCTCTGGAGAGTAACCAGGAAAAAGAAGAGTATCTTTACAACTACGTCAATTCATATTTGTACCGGGACCTACTGGAATTTGAACAGATCAAGAAGCCGAAGAAGGTGGTAGACTTGCTGACGCTGCTGGCTCATCAGATCGGCAAGGAGGTGGCCATATCCGAACTGTCGAAATCTCTGGGGCTCAGCCAGAAAACGGTAGACAATTACCTCGATATTCTGGACAAAATGTTCGTACTCGTCAATATCCGAGGATTTAGCCGTAACCTTCGCAAGGAGGTTACCAAGACCTCTCGCTATTACTTTGTTGATGTTGGAGTGCGTAATGCGCTCATTCGTTCCTTTGTTCCACTCTCGGTACGTAACGATGTGGGAGAGCTTTTCGAAAACTGGTTCGTGATGGAGCGAATCAAGCGGGCCAATAACGAGCGCCGCTTTACTGGATTTTACTTCTGGCGTACGTATGACCAACACGAGATTGACCTCGTGGAGGAACTTGATGGTCGGTTACTAGGCTTTGAGTGCAAATGGTCCCCCAAATCCAGGGTAAAAGTCCCCAAGGATTGGTTGCAAAACTACCCCGAAGCTGTTTTCAAGGCGGTGTCCCGGGGAAATTGGGTGGAGTACCTGGAAAACAACATGTAACGCTCGGGAAAGACATAATGGGCAAGCGCAGTTCATCCACGATTCTAGCGCTAACTCTGGACTCACAAATGGACTTAACAGCACAAATGTAATTGACGTCGGGCAGACGATATGAAAACATCCCAGAACGCTGGTAGCAACTACCCAACTGATGGGAGGAAATCAGTAATGCGGAAGTGGATCAAGATAACCGGGATCATCCTAGAATTTGTAGTGATTGGATTCGTCATTATCTTTGTGGTCGGTACGAATGTAGTCAAGGCAGAAGATAGAGATCAGGATTTGATAAAAGCTGCCGATAGCCGCCGCTGGGAAAGAGTTAAACGCATTCTGAATGAAGGAGTGGATATCAATGCTAAGGGCGGGAATAGAAGCTATACTGCGCTAATGTTGGCTTCCAAATACGGTGAACTTGAAATAGTAAAGCTTCTTTTGGAAAAAGGAGCTGACGTCAACGCCAAGGACAATAGAGGCTATACGGCACTATCCCAGGCTTCCAAATATGGTCAACTCGAAGTGGCGAAACTTCTTCTGGAAAAAGGCGCTAATGTAAATGCTAAGGACAATGATGGCGTGACAGCGCTACTGTTGGCTTCTGATATGGGTGAACATGAGGTGGTGAAGCTTCTTCTAGATAAAGGAGCTAACGTAAACGCTGAGGACAGCAGAGGCTATACGGCATTGATGGCTGCTTCTGACACGGGTCAGCTTAAGGCAGTGAAGGTTCTTCTAGATAAAGGCGCTGACATCAACGCTGAAGACATTGACGGCAGGACAGCGCTATTTCAGGCCTCCAAATATGGTGACAAACAAGTGGTAGACTTCCTGAAAGCTCGCGGAGCCAAGCAATGATACCCATGGCAAATGAACTAACACCCTTTTGGCCTTGAATTGCCTGGACCAGTACATTGAGGGGCGTCCTCCAGTGTTTACTGTTGATTCATTTTCGATAGCATAGTAGTTTCCCACCATTGTATGTTGATGACATAGACGCCTTCAATGGCGCCCCCATTATTAATCTCAAGCCTTACATACTCCGAAATGGCAAGGCCGCCGTATAATCCAGCCTTGTATTTGCGTGTTCTTGCAGGAGTCTTACCGATGACAAAGAGTGGAAATAACAATGGCCTTACGGACATCAAAGGGATCATGGTCGGTCATTACACCTCTGTGGCAGCCGCCAGCGGTGTGACCGTCATCCTTTGCACGGCCGGCGCCGTGGGCGGAGTCGACGTGCGAGGCTCCGCTCCGGGAACCCGGGAAACAGATCTCCTCGCTCCTCTCAATTTGGTGGAAAAGGTCCAGGGAGTTGTGCTGAGCGGTGGTTCTGTGTTCGGACTGTCAGCGGCCGACGGAGTGGTGAGATGGCTCGCTCAACGGGGCTGGGGTTTCCCGCTGGCCGCTGGAGAGGTCGTTCCCATCGTTCCCGCTGCTGCGCTGTTCGATCTCGGTCGTGGTAAGGACTACGTGCCGCCCATTGGGCCGGAATGGGGAGTTAGGGCATGCGAGTCGGCATCCACCGGGTCAATCGCAGTCGGGTGCGTGGGAGCAGGCACTGGCGCTCTCTCTGGAATCATCAAAGGGGGCATTGGCTCCGCGAGCGAACTCCTGGGATCCGGTCTTACAGTGGCCGCTCTGGTCGCGGTGAACTCATTGGGGTCAGTAATTAATCCAACTACTGGCGTTCCCTGGGAAGTCCACCAGGAGGTCAACAGAGAATTCGGCATGTTGGGGAGACGCGCCGTCAAGTTGCCCCACGTGACCGATCCTGTTTCCCCGTCCAACACCACCATCGGCGTCATTGCTACCGATGCGGCTCTGACCAAGGCTCAGGCCCAAAAAGTCGCTCAGATGGCTCACGACGGGCTGGCTCGAGCGATTAGGCCAGCCCACACGATGTTCGATGGCGACACCATATTCTGCATGGCCACAGGAGAACATGATCTACCGGACGCGACAGGTTTTTTCACTGTGGCGAAGGCCGAGGCGCTGAACGAGTTGGGGCGCGCCGCTGCGGATTGTATGTCTAGGGCTATTGTTCGAGCCGTTCTGGAAGCGCACAGCATGGGAGAAATAAGCGCTTTTAGAGATCTGCAACCGCTATGAGCCCACATTTTTCACGTCAATTCGGAAAAACTGGCCAAACTTAATAGCTGGTATCAAAAATTTGGGAAATGGAGCTTGCTTTTCCCAGGACAAAGGAATTCTACCAGTTCGTTTCTTAGGCCCATTCTCGTTAATATTGATATATCGTTAGTTATATCACTAAGATGAGTATCATCTATTAGCCTTCCTCATGTATCAAGGCGGCCCGTGCGACGAATCTGAAAACTGAATCTAGTCAATCCTATAAGCATCAAATATGGCTTGTCTGACAATTCCAGGCGACGGTCCGGCTTGTCCCTCTTCAATCCTCCCTCCCCTTAAGCCCACCATGATTTATTTGAGTGTTGTGTGTTCAACGACAATTACACTCTAGCATAAACGACAATTAAATTTGCCCCCTTTATTATTATTAATAAACTGGTTTATATATTTCTATTAATATGCTATAATTACTGCGCTAATATAAGCTTAGCATTCCGAATTAGTCTTGCGGTTACCACTCATTAGTGAAGAGATTTGGACGTAGCCTTGATGATGGAGCGAAGGTTATATCGAATGATCTCATCTTCCGCTTGAGGCTCGTCATGAAGAGACTTTTCAGGGTTTTTATTCTAGCTTCTTTCGTTGTGTGTTTCACTCCTTTGTTGGCAGTATCCCAGGGCATTCAGCAGACACCCTACAGCGCAGCGGACGCAGTAAGGAGGAGTGGGCCGTCAGGCGCCCCTTATTTGACGCCCTCTAATCCACTAGGATTCCCAGGAAGTTCCTTAGTCGGACCGAGAGGTAGCGAGAACATTTCAATCT
>JARLHM010000075.1 GCA_031292235.1 Syntrophaceae bacterium
GAGCAGAATGTGTGTTTCTTTTCGCTTCTAGGATGGAGCGCTGTGGGTCCTATAGAGATCTACCATGGCAAACCCCACCAACTCATGGAGGCGGACCTTAATCAGGTTTGAACTCCTAACATACACAGGAAAGTGAACAAGTGACAAATAGCAATTCCTTATCCTTTATTGCTGATAAAATTCGCAACTACAGCGGTCTTCTTCGTAAAAAGCCCATTGAAGATGTTTTTAACGAACTTGTCCTCCAAGGCCAACCTGGGCTCGCGCCTCCCAATTTCGGGGATGACGCGGCAGCCATTCCATGGAAAGACGGCTTCATGCTACTGGCCGCTGATGGAATAATGCCCATGTTACTCATCAACGAGCCCTATGCGGCAGGGAAAGCTTCGGTAATGGTTACGGTAAATGATATTTATGCCATGGGTGGACGTCCCCTGGCAATGGTCAACGTGCTGGCCAGTGGAGATGAGGACCATCGCCGCAAGGTAGTTCAAGGTATTCGAAAAGGCTGTGAGAAATTGCAGGTGCCAATGGTCGGTGGTCATCTACATCCTGATGCTTCTCCCCAAGCCCCTGCCCTGTCCGTAGCCATTTTGGGCTGGGCGCAAAAGGTGCTTCACGGCTATACGGCTCAAGAAGGTGACGATCTCATTCTTGCGGTGGACCTCAATGGCAAGGTGGGATGTCATTCCGTAATTAGTTGGGATGCTAATTCAGGAAAGACCCCCCAACAACTCGTCCACCGCTTGGAGGCGCTCCCGATAATCGCAGAAAACAATTGGGCTCATGCCGCCAAAGATATTAGCAACGCCGGCATTATTGGAACAATATCCATAATGATGGAAAACTCGGGAAAAGGCGCTGACATTGACCTTGAATCCATTCCAAATCCACCGGAAATTGCCTTTTCGGACTGGCTTTTTTCTTTTCAAAGCTTCGGTTTCGCGCTCTCTGTGCCGCCCCATCAATCGACACAAGTAATTGGCCTATTTCACGAAAGAAATATAACAGCTACTGTCATCGGGAAAGTTTTGGACCAACCTAGAATCAAGATTATTAGGGGTTCCGATGAGGAAACCCTTTTTGATTTTACAAAAGACAGGATCACCGGTATCGCTTATCAACCTTCATCCCCTCACTGACAGTGTAAATTCTAAAAACTCCAATCTCTGGCCTCAAGATAATCACAGAGCCCAAAGATTGGGATTACGGCCAACGATTTCACAATAGTCTCTCTTTTGGGGGATTTGAGGAGAAGGACTTTATTGCGCCTTCATTTACTGTTCCGGATGCCTCTTTTACCAAAAATACAGCAAAGGTGTTGCAATTTACGTATCATAAGCGCTACATGTACTCGAAATGATACATAAGAGGGACACCGTCATGGATAGCTCTCCGCTCGAACCTGAAAATAAAAACACAACTGAGGAAAGGTTTTATCTCCGCAAAAGATTTGACATGCTGGAGCTTATCTTCGACAGTATCTATAATGGAGTTATGGTTACTGACCCCGATGGTTTCGTGACTCATTTCAATACCCCATACGGCAGATTCCTGGGCGTTGATCCCAAGAAGCAGATCGGTAAGCACTGCACTGAGGTGATTGAGAACACCAGAATGCATATTGTGGCAAAAACAGGTAAAGAGGAAATAAATCAAAGCCATTCCATTAAAGGACAAAATATGGTTGTCCAGCGCATCCCTATCAAAAGGGATGGGAAGGTCATCGCTGTTTTCGGTCAGGTGATGTTCAAAGATGTCAGGGATGTCGGCAAGCTAGCTAAGAAACTGTCATTGTTGGAATCAAAAGTTGAATTGTATGAGCAAGAACTGATTTCTCTGCGGGCCACTCGTTACACCTTCGACAGCATAGCTGGAACCAGCGAAACCATAAAGTTACTTAAAAAGGAAGCCCTCAAAGCGGCGGCCACAAATTTGCCCGTTCTGATAACCGGTGAATCCGGCACAGGCAAAGAGTTGTTCGCTCAAGCTATTCACAACGCTAGTCCGAGACGACTCAACCCATTTGTACGTATTAACTGCGCAGCCATCCCCAGAGAATTAATGGAATCCGAGCTATTCGGTTATGATCGCGGGGCATTCACAGGCGCCACATATAAGGGCAAACCCGGCAAGTTTGAACTCGCACATAGAGGTACCCTGTTTCTAGATGAGATAGGCGACTTGCCTTTGGAAATGCAGCCTAAGCTACTGCGGGTGCTTGAAGAAAAAGAAGTGGAACGGGTTGGGGGCACTTCTTTGATCCGGGTCGATTTCCGGCTAATCGCGGCAAGCAATCAAAACCTTGAAGCCATGATGACTGACGGACGTTTCCGCAAAGACCTTTTCTATCGCTTGAACGTTATATCCCTCAACATAAAACCACTCCGGGAACGCCCGGATGACATTATTCCCCTCAGCCACCACATCCTTCGACAACTTGCTGTAGACTATTCACTTCCAACAATAGAGATAGATTCGAAGGCGCAGGAGATCCTTACCAAGTATGATTGGCCTGGAAATTGCCGTGAATTTTGCAATGCGTTGGAACGGAGTGTTTCGTCCCTGGAGGGTAATGTAATCCGGCCTGGTGACCTGCCATTCCAGCTTTACGCCGGCCAAACGCATTCAAAAACTGTGAATCCGCTACCGCTAAAAGATATTCATGGAAACGCCGAGAAAGAGGCCATTTTGGCCGCTCTTGCCAACACAAACAATAACAAGGCGGAGGCGGCGCGTTTGTTGGGGATTCACCGGACACTACTATATAAGAAATTAAAAAAGTACAATGTTAAGCACTAGTGGCACAAGACATGAAATTGAAAAAATCTAAATTGGTCTCGGAAGTTGACTTGGATAAAAAATGAAAACTGACCACGACACACATTTTGTTCTTGCCGGTGACATTGGAGGGACCAAGACCAATCTTGCGATTTTCATTCCCAATAAAGAAAGGCCGATTCTGAGTGTCGTGGAGTCGTATCCCAGTCGAAACACCTCGTCCCTGGAACAAATTATCGAGGTTTTTCTCTCGAAACATAACGTGAAGGTCGGCGCCGCCTGCTTCGGGATTGCCGGCCCTGTTTCGAACGGGTGTGTAAAAACCACGAACCTTCCTTGGGTTGTTTCAGCGAAGAAATTAAAAGAACTTTTCAACTGGGAGAAGGTCCATTTAATTAACGATCTTGCAGCTACGGCTTCTTCGATTCCATTCCTGCAGGATTACGAACTTGTCGAGCTGAATCACGGGAGACATGATCCAACAGGCGTAGTTGGAGTGGTAGCCCCGGGTACCGGTCTGGGAATGGCCCTGCTCGTGTCCATAAACGGAAAAGGCTATCCGCTACAGTCTGAGGGGGGACATGTTGACTTTGCTCCCAGAAATTCAATTGAGATTGCTATGTTACAGGACCTCCTCACTTCTCATGTGAGTGTGGAGCGCCTAGCGTCAGGACCTGGGTTGTTGACGATCTACTCGTGGCTTAAAAAGTACCACAATCACAGAGAACCCGCCTGGATACAGGAACGATTTCAGGCTGGAGACGCTTCGAAAATAATCTCCGACGCCGCTCTCGTGGAAAAGGAACCCCTTTGCGTAGAGTCTCTTGATATGTTCGTTTCCATCCTGGGAGCGGCTACAGGCAATCTTGCCCTTACCGGCATGACAACCGGCGGAGTTTATCTGGCCGGTGGGATATGCCCTAAGATCCTACCCAAGTTGAAAGAAGAGGTCTTTATGAAGGCTTTTATCGCTAAGGGTCGATTTATGGAACTTCTTTCCGGAATTCCGGTGAAGGTTGTTCTCAACGACAAAGCAGCGTTGTTAGGGGCCGCGTATTGCGCCATGGACATTATGGAGATCTAAGAAATGAATTTCTCACGTGAAAATCTCGATAAGTATATCGATACGGTGATCAAAGGGCAGACATCTGATCTAAATGTTCCTGTAGAGGCTTGCCTTGTGGAAGGCCCGGTTGAACCATGCACAATTGTGATCTTCGGCGCTACAGGTGACCTAACCACCCGCAAGCTGGCTCCTGCGCTATACAATCTCTATCTTACAGGAGTGATGCCAGATTCCCTTGTCATTGTGGGCGCGGCAAGGTCCGAGATGACCCACATACAATTCCGTGAAAGAATAAAGTCTGCTGTAAACGGGATGGACATGTCGAAGTGGGATGGGTTCGCTAAATCTCTCTATTACCAGGCCGTCCAATTCAATTCCGCCGATTCTTTCAACAAACTTTCAAAAGCGCTAAAAACTTTGGAGAAGGACCTAAATCCTAAAGGTAACAAGATCTTTTATCTGGCCATTCCACCATCGTTTTACGCCAGAACATCGGAAATGCTTGGAAATGCGGGTCTTTCCCTGGAGAGTCAAAACGGCAATGGGTGGGTTCGCATCGTTGTGGAAAAGCCTTTTGGAAGGGACCTTAAGACTGCTAGCGACCTTAATAAGACCCTCCACAAGCATTTCAAAGAAGAACAAATTTTCCGGATTGACCATTACCTTGCCAAGGAAACAGTACAGAATGTACTTATATTCCGTTTTGCCAACGCCATCTTTGAACCCCTATGGAATCGCATGTTTATAGATAACGTTCAGATTATCGCGGCTGAATCACTTGGAGTTGAAAATCGTGCGGAATATTACGAAGAGTCAGGTGTACTGCGTGACATGTTCCAGAACCATATGATGCAACTTTTGGCGCTAACCGCTATGGAGCCACCATCACTTCTTCAGCCTGATTTCGTACAAGATGAAAAAAGTAAAGTTTTCCGGTCTCTCCGACCTTTTCCCGCTCACGATTCCGAGGAGGTCCTGGTGTTGGGCCAATACGCTTCAGGAACAATTAATGGAGAGCCCGTAGCGGGTTATCGTCAAGAACCCGGTGTCAACCCGGAGTCCGTCATCCCGACTTTCGCTGGCATGAAGGTTTTTGTAGATAACTGGAGATGGCATGGGGTCCCTTTCTATCTTGTTTCAGGCAAAAGACTCGCTAAAAAGATGACGGAGATCGTCATACATTTCAAAAAGGCGCCTCATTCCATGTTCCAAGGGATTTTAGGAGAAGTTGCAACCGCCAACGTGCTAACGCTTGGGATTTATCCGGATGAAAAAGTTAGCCTGAGTTTTGAGACCAAAAATCCCGGCGCCAAGGTTTGTTTGAGGTCGGTTAGAATGGACTTCAATTATAGGCAAGACTACGCTGGTCCCGTGCTGGACGCATATGAAAAGGCCATCATGGATTGTATCCAGGGAGATCATATGCTTTTCTGGCGACAAGACGGCGTGGAGCTATGCTGGTCTTTCCTTGAGCCTCTGCTGGAGGATTGTGAAAACTGCGCTGATAGGGGCAAACGTCTCCTTTTTTATCCTGCCGGAAGTTGGGGACCTGAAGCAGCGAATATCTTCAAAAGCGAGCGTTCGTAATTTTTGTTCAGTATGTATTTATTACGAAAATTATTATTTTCTCTATGGAGGCCGTCATGAAATGCGACAAGTGTAGTCAGAATATCGAAGATGGCGAAGAACGCGAATTCCATGATCAAAAGCTTTGTGACGATTGCTACATGGACGCTCTTTCCCCTACTCGAACTTGTGATCCGTGGGCAGTTTATACCGCAAAGTCTATATCAGAAAAAAACAGTGGGCCAGTCCAACTTAACGAGATTCAAACAAAAATTCTTCAAGTCCTTGAGGAAACCGGGGGTGTTGAATTTCCAGCGCTTATTGAAAAGATTGGCACAGAAGCCAAGGTAATCGAACGCGAGTTTGCGGCCCTGCGTCACATTGAGAAAGTAAGGGCGGAAATGAGGGGTGAAAAGAAAGTGCTGAGACTTTGGTAATCCATATCATCTCATTCAAATTGACACACTTGTGGTAAGGCCACTTTTGAATATGGCGTTTCCCGGGCCAAGGAAATCTTGGCCAAAAAAGTGAAGTCGATGCCGATAAATTAAGGCGCAGTGGCGTAGACATTGCATACAAAATAGAGGGATTAAGGTTAGCCTTGGTGGAATCACGGCCAGCCAAGAGGGGAAGCCTGAAGCCAATTTTGACTTCAGCGAAAACTGAGTTTTCCTGATGAACTTAGTTAAAATTTGTACGCTATATACAATTTAAAGCGATATCGTAAAATGCGACAAATAATCGCTCCGGGGCAATTCATGGGTCGAACTAGTAATATCCTCGTGGTTGATGATGAATCAAGGAATAGGACCCTCATAGGTAATTTTCTAGAGGTGTTAGGTTACTCCTCCGAGTCAGCAAGTGACGGTTTTGAAGCGCTTAAGAAACTAGGATCAGGGTTCGATCTAATATTGTTGGATGTTATGATGCCGGGGA